>JAIQFR010000004.1 GCA_020073205.1 Terriglobia bacterium | reverse complement strand
TACGATATCCTCATCGGCATGCTCTGGACGCGAATTGGCACCGCGACTCCACGCGCCGGATCGGGTACTCTGGAGGAATTCGAGAAGGCCATGAAGCGTCACCAGGAGCAACCGGGCAGTATCGCGATCATGTTCTATTTCAAGGACGCGCCGGTCGCACCGAGCCAACTCGATCCGGACCAACTAAGGGGAGTCTCTGATTTCAAGGCGGGTCTAACCTCGCGCGGATGTCTGCACTGGTCGTTTCGGGACAAGGACGAACTAGCGCAGTATCTGCGGCTTCATATCCCCCGCGAAATCGCACGTTTGAGCGAAGCTGTTGCGGCGAACGGGCTTAAAGGTGCCTCGTCTTTGGCACCGAGGCCTGAGTCAATTCCACTCCAGGATGAGGAAGGATTCCTCAATCTCATGGAGCGTGTAGTGGATGGAGTCGCAACTAGCGGTTCGGTGCTGCAGCGCCTAAGCGCTGATACCGCCGCGCTTGGCGCCGTGATCGAGAAGCGAACTGCCGAGCTTGTTGCGCTCCCTCAGCGGCACGGCCAGCCCGACTTCCGAGGGGCGAAACGCATTGCCGATAGCGTGGCGTCAGAGCTCGACGCTTATGCCGCACGAATGGAAGCCGACGTTCCGAGACTCTCGTCTACCTACGACCAGGCCTTTGACGCCCTTGCCCGTGGGATTGCGATGTCCCTCGAGGCAGGCGCCCCAACTCCGGTGGAGCTGACCACGGCATTTAGAGGCCCTGAGTCGCTAGCATCAGCCATCGCCGAGGTCGAAATCAAGGTCGGACAGTTCCGTGCAGTGCTCACCAACATCCCGCGCGCGACAACAGATCTGAATCACGCTCGACGGCGCGCGGTTAAGGCTCTGGACTCTCTACTCTCGGAGTTCAAACGTATGAGACTCACTGCCCTGGAGCTGCGGAACGTAGTGGAGGGGCGCTCCTCCTAAGGCGTCCAGTCCGTCGGCCCGCGACGATGTGAGCGGTCGGGAAAACCGGTATCACTTTATTCTTGGAACAAGAACCCGTGGGGTACGCTCGCCGCGCCTCGCTGCTTCGCGGGCCGGGGCAACCGTGACGTGATGGCCTAGACGGGACCGCTGGTTACGGGCACGGGTTCGTATTCGGCCTCACGTTCCCGTGCGAGTCGGCCCCGAGGCTCCACCCGGTGCCGTTCTGCATCCCGGTGATCAGCACGAAGCTCACCCTGGACGCGTGGCATCTTGAATTGGCGGTCGGGCCCTTCTTCGCGACCGTGCTACGAACCTGTGTGACGCAACCTGCAGCTTCGAAAATCGGTGCGAAGCTATTTGAAGAGCTCCTGCTTGCGGGCTGTCTCATGTGCCTTCGCGAACGCCTCGCGCAGACCGTATAGCAGCTTCTGAAATCGCCGCACCTCCGACATTTCGAAGAAGATAGTCGTCTTGGTGAATTGGTTGTCCCTCGATATCATGTCTACGACCAGGTTCACTTGCCCTGCGGCGATCTTCGAGTAGAACCGCAGAGCCATTTGATTCTCCTCAAACGGTGCTCCCGTCCTCGCACAGATCCGCTGCTCGTCGGACCCGACGCAGGTTATGCCCTTGTAGGTATCCGCCTTGTTCTTCCGGGCAACGTCAGCCCACTCCAGCGCCTTCACAAGAGCAGCCGTGAGCGCTTCCCGAACATCAGGCGTGTACTGAACCACCACGAGCGCATCATCGAGTCCGGTCTCTCCTTTGAAGAACACCCACTCGCGGCCATCGTCAGTAACGGTGACAGAGACCTTCAAGTCTCTAGAAACCCAAGTCTTGAGGAGATCGCTGTATGCGAAACCCTTGATGGGGGGACCGGCCGAATGGAGGGTCTGGGCGTGCGCGGGCGCGATGTACGTCAACAGAAAAGCGCTCAAGAAGACGCCAACGGCTATACCTCTCGGTCTCATTGTAGCCCTCACTTGTGGAGTCACGGACACGCGTTCGTGTTCGTCCTCCCGTTCCCGTGCGAGTCCGTCCCCAGGCTCCACTCTGTCCCGTTCTGCATGCCGGGCCCCGTGGAGCGGGCGGCGTTCCTCCGGTTCGCTTCTACCTTTGCGGGTGTTGTCATGTTCCCAGCTATGGCACCTTCGGGAGCTCGAAATTGGGGTTCCTCTCCGAAAAGTGTGAAGGCTCCGTAAGTGGTTGAAATGCAAAGCGCATCGGCTGTCCGGCTACCCTTCGTGGGTGTGTATGCCTGCGAAAGGAGGGCCGGGACCGATGCGCCTGGAGACTTGTATCAGGAAGGGGCTCCGCTTGAAAGCCCACCGCGTGCGGGAGGTCCGGGAGGAAGCCGGGCATCTTGTCGCGGAGATCGAGCGGATCGAGGGGCGGCAGCTCACGTGTGGAAGGTGTTCGCGGCGAACGCGACGCGTTCACTCGCGCCGCCCTCGGAGGCGGTGGCGCGATCTGCGCGTGCGGGATCAAACGCTGGTGCTGGCCTACAGCCCGTGCCGAGTGTCGTGTCAGGCTTGTGGACCTCGAATCGAGCATGTGCCTTGGGCCGACCCGTGGCAGAGGATCACGAGGGCCTTGTCTTTGGCGCTCGCTCGGCTGTCGCGAGAATTGTCCTGGAAGAAAACGGCGATGCACTACGGGGTGGACTGGAAAACCGTGGCGGCGGCGGTGAAGAGCGCCGTAGAGCGCGGGCTGAAGCTGCGCCCGTGGAAGGCCCTGAGAGTCATCGGAATCGACGAGGTGTCGCGCAGCAAGGGGCAGCGTTACCTGACGCTTGTCTACGACCTGGAGCGAAGTCGGCTGGTGTGGATCGGAGAGAACCGCGACGCCGACACGATGAAGCGGTTCTTCGAGTGGCTGGGTCCGCGTCGAGCGCGTTCGATCGTGATCGTCTGCTGCGACATGTGGTCGGTCTATCTGGCCGCAGTGCGCGAGAAGCTGCCCCGGGCGATCGTCGTCTTCGATCGTTTCCACGTGGTGCAGCACCTGAACCGTGCCGTGGACGATGTCCGTCGCGAGAGTTGGCGTCGGCTGACGGGCGAGGAGAAGAGCGCCTTCAAGCGCACTCGCTGGTTGTGGCTGAAGAACCCCTGGAACCTCGTGCGCGAAGAGAAAAGGCGCCTGTCGGCGCTCTGTCGCCGGAATCAGCCGATCGTCCGTGCCTACTACCTGAAGGAAGCGTTCCAGAGATTCTGGGACTACAAGCGTCCGGGCTGGGCCGAGCCCTACCTGAAGCAGTGGCTCTGGTGGGCCAGCCACAGCCGACTCCAGCCCTTCAAGAAGTTCGCCCGGATGATCCGCGAGCACCTCGACGGCATCCTGGCCTGGACCCAACTGCGGGTGTCGAACGGCGCCCTCGAAGGAATGAACAACAAGGTGAAGGTCGTCAGCCATCGCGCCTACGGCTACCGCACGACCCAGACCTACATCACCGCCATCTGGCATGGGTGCGGCGACCTCCCTCTCGAGTGATCACACTTTCAGGAGACGAGCCGAAATTGGAGAGGAGGAGGTCCACAGTCATGAAGAAAATCAGGACGATGGCTCCGATCGACATTATCCAGAGCCAGACAAAACGGGCCTCCGTCTTGGCTGATTCCGCGGGAACTTGGAAGAGACGGGCCATGCAGTAAACGGCGACGATCAGACCGATAGTCTTAAGCACGCTCCCTCCCCTTCACCTTCGTCTTACTCTTCAGTCCCATAATGAGCGTTTGGGGACTCATTCCCTTCGGGGTCAATCGCGGCGGACGAGCGGGTAGTAGCAGCAAACCGTTTTCGGCCATTTCCACCCGCAGGCATTGGGGCCGGACCCGCAGGTCTTCGGGCCTCCATGGTCAATCGCGTCCACGGGGGTCGCGGCCAACGTCAATTGCGTCTCCCTCGCGCAGTCCGTGAAAAGATACCAATGTCCGTTTGTGAACGCCTGCATCTCGCTCCCCCGGCATCTGAGGTCTCCCTGGGCCGGCGGCTTCTCCGCCGGGAGGTATGTGTAGCTGTTCTCGTAAACCCATGCGGCCAGAACCGCGAGGAGCACGCCGATGAGCGCGACACCGGCCACGATGGCCCCGCCGACTAGTATTCCTTTGTGTTTCACAGTGTTCTCTGTTCACCCGGCGATGGAAGACCTATCTGCCTCCGGTATCCGGCCGTGTGGGCCTCCACGTCCTCGATGTCCACTTCTCAAAGCGCACGAATCACTTCATGGCGTGATTTCCGAGGCGCAAGCCGGTAGGACCGCCGGGTCCCTCCCGCTCAACATCCCGCCGCTCGTCTTTCTCCCGTACCTCGTCTGCCCCTGGTACGTCGTCGCGGTGACGTAGTAGTAGCCGTGGCCGGGTTGCGGCGTCGGAAGGGTGTCGGGCACGGTCAGGTAGTCGCCCCGAGCGGGCGGTGCGGCGGGGCAATGGCATTGCAACCCGTGGGCCTGCCACCAACTCCCCACCGTGGACAGGTCACCCCAGTACGTGTCGAAGTAGTCGGCACCGCCCATGCCTTCCGGAATGGCCGGGACCCTAAACGAAAGCGTGGACGTCGATGGGGTGTAAGTCTCGAAGATGTCAAGCAGTTTGGCAAAGCCGTCGATTGCGGCGATCCAGCGTCGCCCACTGCTCGCCAACGGGACGAGCAGCCGGCCGTTCACTGCATCAAACTCGATGCCACCGGCCAATTCTGGAGAATCGTAGCCGATGCCGGCCTCGCCGTCGATGCCAACGATGTGATCTCCGCCGCGCGTCTGGACGAACCCAATGACCGTCTCAGTCAATCCGTTGTAGCGTCGGACTTCGACGTAGTCGTTGAGAAGCTGCGGGTAGCTGTCGTTGGAGCCAACGACCGTGATGAGCGCGCCCGCGTTGTCGATCACTCTGTTGGCACCGCGCTGATGCATCGGCCTGGAGATGGCGGCGCCGAACGGGCTGTAAACCCCGCAGGAGTAACCGGGTTGCAGAAACACCCAATCGCTGCAATCCAGCGGCTGCCCCGGCTCACTGGCCCAGGCCCCCAAAGCCGCGACAAGCACGACGATCCCAAGGAGAGCGACGAGTTTCATGGAGGGTCCCTCCTACCGTCGCCCTCTTGTACACCCGTTTCCACTTCGGCAGAAGTAGTGGCCGTATCCTGGTCCTCGTGACCCGGCGTTCCTTGCATGGTGCAGAGGAGGCCCCCGCGTCGCTGCGCTGCTATCCTCTTGCCGACAGGCCCGGGCAGGGGCGCTCTGCGGCCCGCAAATCCGTGTGGATCTTCGTGATGCGTTTCCGCAAGAGACTCGGGGAACTGGCCGAGGACGCGGTGCAAGCCGCGGTCGAGGCGGCGTTTTCACCGGATTTTGTCTTCAGGTCACCGAGGCACGAGGGTGGCAATGAGGTCACCGACGTGCTCGTGCTCTTCGGCGACGTGGCCCTGGTGATCCAAGCGAAGGCGAAGACTTCGGACACGCGCGACCCAACGGCTTGGGCCGCGAAGAACCTCAAGAAGGCGGTGAGACAGCTTCACGGCGGGATTCGTGCCCTGCGCACGGGGCGAGTGCGGTACGTAAGCAACCAGAGAAGAACCCGGGTCTTGTTCGACGCGACGGAACACAGATTCATGTATGGCCTCGCGGTTCTGCACCATGATTCTCCTCCGTACAAGGCCGGAGATCTCGTATCGAGCGTGACCACGGCCGCCTTCCCGATTCACGTCTTGTCGTACAGCGACTTCGCCAATCTTGCGTCCTTCCTCGATACGCCATGGGACCTCATTGACTACCTTGAACATCGTACCGACGTACTCGTGCCGACGCTGGACCCGAGGGTTCATGAGGAGGAAGACGTCTTCGAGTACTACGTTGACCGATTCGAGGAGATTCATGCGGTTAGGGCGAGAGGCCGAGGCGATGAGTTCACCGTCGAAGACGCACGACCAACAGCTGAGTTTTGGCGAGGTGTGCTCGCGGGGGCGATCGATGTGCTCCCTGGTCGGATCATCGACATCCTCATCGATCGCTGCCACGATATCGATCCCGATCTCGAGCCGCTCGAGGTGGGCGGCGAGCGTATCGAAAGCGGTGGAAGGTCCTCACATGCGATCATCGCCTCAACCCTAGCGGCGATTCCGCGCGCGCGGCGGGTTGCCCTCGGGAAGAGGGCAGTTCGGCTGGCCTCTGGGGTCGCGAAAGCGCAATGCACAGACTGGTTCCTCACCTGCAGCCGTCGAAGGGATGATTGTCTACTGTACGTCGTGAGTCCCCTACCGAAGGACAGGCGGACGGAACGACGTGGCGAGCTCCTCCGACTGACGTCGTTGGCAAAGTCATATTGCCGGGTCAGCAAGGCGATCGGGATCACCACGACGGCGCCAGGGGAAGGGGGCGGAGCCGAGGATTACGTATTCCTCGAGCGGCCCGAACCCGAGCCTAGGCAAGAGATTGTCGAGGCAGGTCGGGAACTTTTCGGCGAGCTTCGGAAGCGGCTGGTGGACAAGTAGGCACACTTCACTCAACAGAGGAGATGCCGCAGTCGCGCTGCCATCTCCTCGTCGCTGGGGTGAGTGTAGACGACGGTCGTGAGCGGGCTGACGTGGCGCGCAAACCGCTGCGCCAGGAACAGGTCGTGGGTGGCCCGGTAGACGGCCGTCACCGCGCTGTGGCGCAAGCAATGGAAGGGGTACAGCCGATCGAACCCTGCCCTCTGCTGCCACGTCCTCCACGCGAACTGGACCCGGCGCTTCGAGATGCGGCGGTGGGACTGGTTGCAGAACAGGGGAGCGCCGGGGGCCAGGTCCTCACCGCGTTCGCGCTTCCACCTCCAGAACCGCTTCAGCTTCGTGACCAGCCGGTCCGGTAAGAACACGTCCGCCGCACGGCCACCCTTCGCGATTTCGGGCCGGATCCGGACGCGGGCCCGGGGCGTGCCGTCCGGTGCGAACACGTCGCCGACGTTGAGGCCGACGAGCTCGGCCAGGCGCAGGCCGGTGCCGAGGGCCATCGAGAAGATCGTGTGGTCGCGCACGTTGGCGGCCGTTGCCCGCAGGATCGCCTTCTGCTCGGCGGTGGTCAGGGTCGGCGGGGTGAGGTGGGGCATAGTCTGATGCTCCCTTGTGCTAGACTTCTTTCACGTTCAAAGGAGGTGCCCGTTGACCAAACTTTTGGACGAGCCGGAAAACACCCCATTGCGGGGATAACCACAAGCCGCCCCGGCCAACAGCGGGTGGGTGCTGAAGCGCGGACTCGAGACGGTGTGGGATCGCGTCAAGGCATGGGGGCCGGGACGCCTACCCGTCCTGGCCCAATCGAGCGTGGCCTCCGAGAACTCGTCCCATCTCGCGCGCATCACGGTCATCGGGTTTCTGTCCACAAGACAATCTGTCGGCGCCAATCCGGCTCACGCACGATAGGCCGCAGGGTCCGCTCCGTGACCGGGTCCCGCCCCTCGGTGATCGGCGGCCACGCCAGGATCGCCGCCTGAATCGTGGGCGCCAAGAGCAGCAGGTTCGAGATTTGAGTCACCCGGGCGCGGGTGAGGCCCAGCTTCCTGGCGGCGTCGGCGAGGTCGTCGTGCTCGCCAGAGCGGATCTTGGCGTCGATGGCGTGGGCGAGGGCGAGGAGGCGGGCGACGGGGAGGGTCCGGCCCGGACGCTCCGGGGCGGCCTCGGTCTTGAGCGGCCGCCTGAAATCGACCGCATAGCTCACCGTCGCCTGGGCGGTCACGACGCGACCTCCGCGGCCAAGGTGGCGATCCCCGCGAGCTTGAACGCGATGTCCAACTTGCCGCTTTCGCCGTCGTAGCTCACCTTCTCGATCAGCAGGTTCAGCACCCGCTCCTTCTCCGGGGTGAGCAACACGTCCCAAATCGGCGTGAACGCCTCCAGGGCCCGGGCGAGGTCGGTTTCGTTGATCTGCTGCGCCGCCAGGGTGGTCTCCCGGCCCCGGACCTCGGCGACCCGAGACTCGAGGACCCCGACGCGCTCCTGGGCCGCGACGAGCTCGGCGTGCACCGCATCGGCAGCCGCGCCGGTGGATCGCGACAGGGCACCGACCAGCCGCTCCACGTCCCGCCGGGATGCCGCCAGATCCCGCTCGCTCCGCTTCGTCTCGGCCTTGAGACCCCGACGCTCGGCGGCGACCTGGGCGAGGGCGGCCTCGAAGGTCTCGCGCTGCAAGGCCGGGTCCTGGCCGATGCACCGGATCCTGTCCACGACGAACTGCTCAACCCGGTCAGCCTGGACCGCCTTCGTCGGACACGCCGCCGCGCCCTTACGCATCGCGTTCATGCAGCGATAGTACCTGTACAATTTCCCGTTGTTCTTCGAGGGCGCGTGGACCATGGAGGTCCCGCACGCCGCGCACCGAAGGAGGCCACGAAGCAGCGCCCCGTGCCGATTCCTAGACGAGCCGCCGCCGTTGCCGCGGTTCTCGGCCAGCAACCGTTGCACCTTGTCGAACAGCGCCTTCGGCGCGATCGCCGCGTGCGCGCCCTTGAACGTCTCGTCGCCGAGCCGCTGCCGACCGACGTACAACGGGTTCGTGAGCAGGAGCCGGAGGTTGACCCGGTTCCAGTCCTTCCCACGACGTTCCTTCCCGTCCTTCGTTGTCCAGGTCTTCTTACGCCAACCCCGCCTGTTCAGCTCCTGCGCGACCGCGATCAGGGAGGGGTTCTCCACGTACAGCTCGAAGATCGCCTTCACCTGCTCGGCCTCATCGCGGTTGACGACCAGCTTTCCACCCTCGGGCGCGGTGTCGAAACCCAGAGGCGGCATCCCACCGGTCCACCGACCGCGCCGACGGGCCGCACGCATCTTGTCCCTGGTGCGCTCCCCGATGATCTGCCGCTCGAACTGGGCGAACGACAGCAGGATGTTCAGCGTCATCTCGCCCACGGGCGTGGAGGTGTCGAACCTCTGGCTGACGGAGACGAAGCTGATGCCCCGCCGCTTGAAGAAGTCCAGGACTTGGAGGAAGTCGAGCATCGACCGGGACAGGCGGTCGTACTTGTAGACGACCACGCAGTCGATCTTCCCGGCCTCGACGTCGGCCAGCATGCGCTGGAGGGCAGGGCGGTTCGTCGTGCCCCCGCTGAACCCGCCGTCGTCGTACCGATCCGGGGTGGCGGTCCAGCCCTCCTCCCGCTGCGCGGCGATGTAGTTCTCGGCCGCCTCGCGCTGGGCGTCCAGGGAGTTGAAGTCCTTGTCCAGGCCCTCGTCGGTGCTCTTCCTCGTGTAGATCGCGCAGCGGACGGGAGCAGTGGCGGTGGCGACCGCCGAGAGCCTCCCGTTCCGCGCCGCGCGGGACATCAGGACTTCCGCTTCCGTTGGGTGACGCCCCAATACAATTTCCCGTTCCAGTGCGAACCGGTCGCCGCCTTCGCGGCCTCGGTGAGCGAGGCGTACCGGACACCTTCAAGCTCGTAGCCGTCGTCGAGCACGAGGAGCCGCAGCTCGCGCCCGTGGTACTGGCGAGAGATCACGGTGCCCGGGCTGGGCAGGCGAGGATCGCGGCGGGTCAGGGGCGGCTCCTCGACCAGGGCGGGCTCGACGGCGGGAGGCGCTAACCCGATAGGCACTCGCGCCCGCACGAACGTGTCCGGGGCCAGTTCGGCGATCCTCGTTTTTGCCGCCGCCGAGAGCCCGCCATAGGCAAGTTCCTGTGTTTTCCAGCAAAGCCTGCGGTACAAGAAATCCTTGCTCTTGGACCTGCAGTCTTCGCCATGGAGGCGCCGCCACTCCTCGCGCAGCTCGCCGACGCTCATTGCCCGGAGGCGCTGGATCTCCCGGATCACGCTGCCTTCCACGGTGGCCTCCTGTCCCCAACATGAGGGTCTTCACGGCGAGGAACATCAAGGCCATCCCGCACCTCTGTGGTCTCAGAAACGGCGAAGTTGCGCGCTTTTTCCAACAACCGCAAGAAACCTCGGGCCAAGACGGAGGCCAGGTCCGAGCGGCTCGAATCCACCCGGCGTTGCTCGGCAGGACGTCGCTGCAACGACCCGAGGCTCACGATTTCACCGGGACTTTCGTGAAAATTAATCCCGCAAATCCGCGGATTAGCGGGATTAACTTCGGGCAAAACTCCTCAAACATCGGCACCGCCAGGCTCGGGAGCGTCGTCGTGCGGCCCGTGCACGTTTGATTGGGGCGGCTTCTCGGGGAGTGGGCCCAGCGTGTAGACCGCCTGGCCGTCGTGCGGGTTGGTGGAGATGGTGAAGAGGATCATGAGCTTCAGGGCGGGCTCGAGGCGGTGGAGGATCCGACCCAGGCTCCTGGGCGACTTGATGGTGAACTCGATGTCGGCTTCCTCGGCCCGATGCTTCAGCTCCGCGTAGAGCTCGCCGGCCTTCCACTCCCGGTTCGGATGGTCGTGGGCGATCGCGTGGAGCAGGTCGTAAACGGCGTCGGCTTCCAGGAGGAAATGGGCCTTGTCGATCTCGGACGCTTCCAATGCATCCCGGATCGCATCGCCCTGGCCCAGTGCTTCCCCTATGGTGGAGGCGAGAAACGCCCAGTCGGCCATGCGAATGGAGTCGGGCGAGACCGTGGAGTCGGAGGCGAGGAGTGCGACCACAGCGTTGAGATCACGGAGGAGCTGACCCCAGAGCCGGGCTCGGTTCGCTTCGATCTCGGCGTACCAATCGGCTTCCTTGGTGAAGGATTCGAGACGGGCGACTCGGAGGATCTGCAGTCGGTCAACGACGTCATCGCGTCGGAACCTGGGCGTCCTCGCCGTCAGTGCGATGCAACAGCGGGTAGGGTACGAGAGCATCTCGTTCGTCGTGTAGAGCTTCCTGAGGCGGATGGTCTGCCCGGTCGCTACTGTCGCCAGGCGATCCTCGATCCAACGCGAGAACGAATCGACGTTGTCGAGGACGAGCAGGAACTCGCTCGAGACGGCGGCGTTGAAGCCGTCCTCCTTGTTCACCAGGGGGGTCACGTTCGCGTTAGCACCGAGCAGCAGCTTGAGAATCACCCGGAGCGTGGTGGTCTTCCCCGAACCCTTCTCGCCATAGAGCAAGAGCAAGCACTTGGCCGGCAACAACTCGGGGAAGAACACCGACACAATCCAGACGCGTAGCACGAGCCGCTGCTGGGCGGGACTGAGGATCACCCCGCTCCCCCGGATGAAGTTGACGCGGCTCACGATGACGTCGCCGATGGGGTCCCCGGCTACCGCAAGATCGAGTGCCTCGGGCGGAATCGTCTCGGCCTCGTTGTGATCCTCGAACAAGACGTCGTCCGAGCCGTTGTCGACCCGGACCATCGCGGAGCCGTCGAGGCGATACACAGAAGCAGGACCGCCGTACACGTATAGGCGATGGGTCGTGCGGTCGTAATAGGAGAATCGGCAAATTTGCACACGGCGTCCTTCACTGCGGGTTGCCGCCTTGACGGCCTCGAAGATGTGCACAAATTCTCTTTCCACGGGATTGATCTCGTAGTCCTTGAGGAACAAGGTCCGGAACGGGAAGGCGTCGAGGTCGTAGAGTTGCCGGTCTTGGCGGTCATACCAGAACAGCCGCCCGCCGTCAGCCCGTACGAGTTCGCCTCGAGACTTCAGATCCTCGATGACCAGTTGGGCCGCTTCCCGCCGCTTGATACGGATGGGATCGGGCATAGCGAGAATCACGTCGATCAACCTCGCCACAGGAACTTTCGGTGAAGTTGATCCCGCTACTGCCTGACGCATTATTTAGTTAACAATCGTGGCTTTCTGTAGTAGTCTCGCCGCATGGCCGAACGACGAGATACTGCGGCATTTGAAGACCGACGTTTCCAGGCCCTCGTGCTGTACCGCAAGGGTGTTCCCCAGGCGGACATCGCGCGCCAGCTGCGGGTCAGCCGCGCGGCAGTCTGCCAGTGGCTGAAGCGGGCGAGGAAGAAGGGGCGAGCATCTCTCCGTAGCAAGCCCCGGCCGGGACGTCCTCCCAAGCTCACTGGCAGCCAGCGCCAAGCGCTCGTAAAGCTCCTCGCTTTGGGGGCGGAGCGCGCGGGCTACGCCACGCAACTCTGGACCGCCGAACGGATTCAGCGGCTCGTTCTCGAGCGGTTCGGTGCGCGTTATCACGTCAATCATGTCCCGAAGCTACTCCGGCAGTGCGGGTGGTCGTACCAGCGGCCCACAGGACGAGCCGTCGAGCGGGATGAGGTCGAGGTCCAGCGTTGGGTCCGGCAGGAATGGCCTCGCATTAAAAAAAAGCCCGACGGCAGAAAGCCACGCTGATCTTCGTCGACGAAAGCGGTTTCAGCTTGATACCGACGCGCATCCGGACCTGGGCCCCGAAGGGCCGGACTCCCGTGGTCCGGCACTGCTACCGCTGGCCGAAGTTCTCTGCGATCTCCGGGGTGAGCACGAACGGGAAGCTGTATATCTTGGTGCGTCCCGGGACGATCGCCACCAAGCAAGTCCTGGTATTCCTCCGACATCTGCTCCGTCACGTACGCGGCCGAATCATCGTGGTCTGGGACAACATCAACCCGCACAAGGCCGTATCCGTGAAACGCTTCGTCCAAGACCATCGCCACCGCCTCTCGGTCGAACATCTCCCCCCGTACTCGCCCGAGCTCAACCCGGACGAGTGGGTGTGGCGTTATCTGAAGCAGGTCGAGCTCGCCAATTTCGCTCCTCTCAACCTCCACGAGCTCAAAGTGGCGTTGCGCGGTGCCGTCCAACGGATCCGGATGCGACCCCGACTGATGCGTTCCTTCTTGGAGGCCAGCGATCTTTCTTTTTGGCCGAGTAGTTAAACTATTTATGCGTCACTCAGTAATCCCGCATGGGCGTGGGAGGCATTGGCCAGCAGGGTCCGCAGATTATTGGCGGAGTGGAGGGCAAGATAGTCGCTCAGATCCTTGCCATCACGCTCAGGATCTCCGGAAAGCGGGAGCCTCACGACAACGACGCAGGCCGCGGTTCCTTCGAGTGCCGCGGCCACCTTCTGAGCACCGCGGCCGCCAACCTCGTCCACGTCGTAGATGACGAACACGATCTTCCCGGCGAACCGCTTGGACCATGCGTCCTTCCATGCTCCTTCGCCGCCCGTTCCCGTCGCTACGTGGGGGAAACCCGCCGACAGTGCCGCCAGCATGTCCCACTCGCCGGCGACCAGCAGGACTTCCTTGCCGTCACCGACAATTAGCAGGTCGGCCTTGCCACCGTTGGAGAAGCGAAAGGAGTAAGGCTTGTCTCGCTTCGGGTCTGGGTGCCGGTAGAGGCAGACCTTGCGGCCGTCGCTGGGGAGCGGGAACGCGATCGCGGGCTCGTCATTGACGGTTCCTTCCTCGACCCCGAGTGCCCGCCATGCTTCCTCGGTGTAAGCCTTGCCGAGCGAGTCCTTGAATCTCGCCTGGACGGCGGGAGAGATCGGACCGCTGGACACGAAACGGAGATCTTCCTTTTTCGTACGAGTGCTCCGGGTTGTCGGCATGGATGTCGCTCCGACCAATGTGGGAATTAGGGAAGAGAGATCGACGGCGAGTGCGGCAGCCAAGTCCTTGACTCCGCCTCCTCGGCCGCAGGGGTCACAAAACCAGGTGTTCTTCTCCGGGTTCAGCCTGCAGGAGGGATGGGCGTCGTTGTGGTGATGTCGCTCGGACCAGGGGCAACGGATCCTGGGCTCACTGTCTCCATCCTGGCGCTGATGAACCTCGCGGTCGGCAGCCGCAGCGACCTGCAGGATGAAGCCAGCAGGCAGCCTTTTCACCGTCCGCCTCCCTCCGCGATCGCTCCAAGGAGGCGATCGACTTCGCCTTTCGGGATGCGAACAACGCCCCGAGGGTTGTCCGGTGACACGACCATCTGCACGGCACGAAGTTGGCCGTTGTGGACCATGCGGTAGACGGTCGAGGATGGCAGGCTCAGAAGCCTGCAGACATCGCGAACGCGGTAAAGAACGGCGGGGACTTCTTCTCGTACCATGGTGGCACCTCGTCCTTTCGGATCCAAGGTGCCATCGAAATCAGGGCGAACTTGCTACAAACTCGGGCCGTTTGGAGGGTGTGTTTCTGCCAACTTTCGGACCGTCCTGGAAGAAAACCCTAACCCTTGCGCTACCAATATGATCGCGCGAGTTCGGTTCTTCTGGCGGGGCCGACCAAAGAGGACCTTGCGGACTTCGTCAAGGCTTACTCGACCAAGTCGGACGTCTTGACTCTTCGCCAAACTGACGACTGCCGCCTGTACCTCAGAACACGCGCGCCCGCGAGCCCTTTCGTGCTTGATGCGCAGCAGTTCCCCGTGACCGTCGAGCCAACGCGTGACGGCGTCCGTGAGACCGACGACCACATCTTCCTCCACGATCGCCCGTCGACCGCGACCAACATACGGTCGTCGTGTCCTGAGTTCTGCGATGTGGCGTCTAAACTCCGCTCCGCTCTTCGCGAAGGTCTCTCGCGCATGAGGGAAAGTCCTCGGGTTCGAAACGACCTCGTCGATCTCACGAAGATCGTGCTCCATCTTGCGTAACACGAGATCCGGGCGATCTCGCCGCAGCAGGATCCCGTAAGGTTCTCCGGCCAGCGTGTATGGGAGATCGCGACCGGCAAGGTTCAAAGCGTATGCAGTGAAGAAAGGCACGACCTGGATTCGCTGACCAATCATCGAGACAAAACTGAAATCGCTGGCCACTTGCCTGAGGTGGCTCGCGAGTATGGCCGGTGCCGCCCAGACTTGGCGCCGTGAGAGCACCTCCATGCGCTGAAGTCGTTCCTTCCTCGGGAGTGGTCGGCCGCGATCATCCTTCGAGATGTAGATGTGAATGCGTTCTGCGACGGGCCGATCTTGGTTGCGAAGGCGATCGAAGCCGCGCCCGCTCAACACTGACTTTCGGACCTCGGGTCTTGCAAGGACGACTCTCCAGTCGGGGAATACCGGCACCGGCACGACGCACCCCCTTGGCGAGCAAAAGTCGCGACGATCCAAGGGGTGCATTGTCTCTCATCGTTCCATTCTGTGTCGAGGGGCAACGAACAACAGCAGTGTCGATGAACAAATAAACCGCATTGAGCCTTGTAGGACCGGTACTGACCAGTACAATCGAAGTGCAGGACCGCGTGACGCAACTTCATCCGGAGCTAACTCATGCGTCACTGGCACACCGACCGAAACGACCGCGGCATGAGGCGTCGCGGTGTGACCGGTCGGACAGACGGGCGGCAGGCACGGGAGAAAAGAGCACGACCCGCGAGCGTGTCCACCCGCGGGTCGTCGTGGAGGGAAGGGACCTACGCGCGGAGCTTGCGCGCCTCGGCGATCGCCGACTTGAACGCGCCCTCGTCCTCGTTCGCGGCGGCGATCAGGACGGCGCGCGCCAGCCGGGTCGCGCCCCCGGGTCCGGCCGCCTCGTGCAGCTTCGTTCGCTCCGCCTCGGTCATGCGGAGGGCGAACACACAGAGGTCCTCTTTCGGCGCCTTCTCTCGCTTGGGCTTCGGCTCCTTGGACGACTTGCTCTTCTTCGTGATCTTCGCCTTGGTCTCGGGCATCGATACCTCCGTCGCGGTGGACGCGGGCGCCTCGATCCCGAGGGCCATCCTCAAGGCGTCGGGCGGCGCGTCGTCCGCGCTGAATTCATTCCAGTGGGTGGAGCAGATGCCGTGGCCGAGGTAGCTCAGGTCGGCCCCGGCCCGGCACCCGCGGATCTCGCAGTGGTCGTCCACGGGTCAGCGTCCGGCGCGGAAGCCGTGCGGGTAGCACGTCTCGCAGGCGAATGTGATCCCGTCGGCGGGATTCGTGAACGTGGGCCCGAGACCGAGGCACGACCACGCCTGCGGGGTGTAGGTCGCCTCGGTGCCGACGTGGGATCCGCAGTGGACCTCGCCGCTATCGTGGATGTAGAGGCACTCGCGATCGAACCCCTCGTCGGGTCTCAGGTCGTGCGGCTGCTGGCGCGAGTTCGGGCTGATGATCGTGGCCATGGTGGGTCCCCCCTACCATCTCTGATTGAGCATGACCACGAACCCGAGGACCCTCTCGCCGTCAGCGTAGATCCGGACGATCCGCACGCGCTCGCCATCCCCGGACCGCTCTGCCACGACCCGCACGCCCCGGTCGTTCCGGGACAGTTCGATCGTCGCGCCGGGGGCCAGGGAATCGATCTTCTGGTCCGTCGTCTTCTGGTTTTTCTTCGTGGTGGCCATCGTCGTTTTCTCCTCGCGGGTCCCGCCCGCGTCAGCAACAGGAGTGCGCTGCTTTCCAACAAGATCAAGCGGCTTCAGAAGGTTTCGAAGGCGATGGTGAAACGCTCGTGAACACCACCAAGCCGTTGCAGGAATGCCGCCAGGACGCGCCGGCGAAAAGCGATCGTGAGGCGATGGTCGAGTACCAGCGCTTCAGCCGGTGGGAGGTCGAGCACGGTGCGGCCGCCGGCTGGCGGTTCGAGGTCGGCTGGTTCGGTGGGGGGCTCGGGGTGCGGTGGGCGTGGTTCTCCCGGGAGGTGAACGATGGCTAAACGCGCGCGGTCCCGCAGGAAGCTCGCCATTTGGGCGGCACTGCCGCCTTACTTGGGCGGGAAGCGCCGCCTGTGTCCCCTCATCTTCCGGGAAATCGACCGCGTGCTTCCGCGCCGCCTGTGGGTGGGAAGGACGTTCCTGGATGCGTTCCTGGGTGGCGGGTCGGTCTCGCTTTACGCCAAGGCCCAGGGCTTCCGGGTGATCGCGACCGACATCGCCACTCGGGCGGTCACGATCGGCAGGGCTCTGATCGAAAACTCCCGCGTCCGCCTGACCTACAACGACGTGGTCCGCCTGGCCGCCCCGACCGACGCGCCACCCGGGCGAATCGAGCGCGAGTACGTCCCGTCCGTTTTCACACAGGCTCAGGGGCGGTTCATCGACCGGGCGCTCGCAACGGCGGGGAAGACCGAGGACCCCGCGAAGGCTGCGCTCTTCCGCCTCCTCGCGGTGCGCGTCGCGCTCCTGGCACATCCGTACAGCCAGGTCCGCAAGGGGACGATCCACAGGGTCACAACCGGGGAGTACGAGTCGATCACCGAGAGTGCCGTCTACCACTACGTCGACGGACTGCGCCTCACGCATCCCGACAAGCTCTGGGCGCTGGCGCGGCAGATCAACGCGGGCGTGTTCCAGGGGGAGGGGAGGGTCCTGCAGACCAGCGTCCTTGACGCGCTACCGACGATCGAGGCGGACGTCGTCTACTTCGACCCGCCTTACCCAGGCGTGATGAGCTACGAGCGCGAGTACAAGGTCATCGACGAGATCCTGGAGGGCGCGTCCCGACCCACGAGCCCGTTCACGGCGCGGGACGGCGCCGCGATGATCGACGGTCTCTTCGAGCAGGCCCGGCACATCCCGATCTGGTTGCTCTCCCTCGGCAACGCGGTCGTCACGATCGGCGAGCTGGAGGAAAAGATGGCCCGGCTCGGCCGGCGAACTCGCGCAATCGAGATCAAGTACCAGCACCTGCCCGCCGTGGCGACTGATGAGAAGAAGGAGAAGAACCGGGAGTTCTTGGTCGTGGGGTGGGATCCCGAGTCGGAACTCCTCCGGTCAGTGGGGAAGATCTCTCCCACTGCCCCCGAGCAGGATTTGGCGTTTGTCCCCGGCGAAGTCGAGATACACCTTGACCGCCGCGGCGCCTTGCGTCCGGCCCCGAGCGGTTTCCTCCAGGATGGCTTTCAGGAAGGCCACGCGCCCCTCGTCGAGAAGTCGGATCCCCGGATCGGGGCGGGCATGTCTCCAGAAGGTGAGCCGCGCGTTGACCTTCCAGACGCCGCTCTTCACTCGATGGCCGGCGACCGAGATGTCAAAGCCCGGGCGTTGCACGATGACCACCCTTCGAGGGTCCTCCCGTTCGAGACCCCCGTCAAGTCGTAAGGAGACCCCCCATGATGGACGCCAAGTCGCTCGCCGCGAATCGGATCGGTCCCCGCATGGTTCCGATCGAGGACCTCCGCCCGCACCCGCTCAACTCGAACGTGATGCCGGACGACCTCCGGGAGAAGCTCAAAGCTCACATTCACCGGACAGGTCGGTATCCCTTCGTCGTGGTCCGGCCTCATCCGGACGAGCCGGGCTGTTATCAGGTCCTCGACGGCCACCACCGCGTCGAGATCCTCCGGGACCTCGGCCACACGGAGGCTCGTTGCGACGTCTGGAACGTGGACGACCGTGAGGCCAGGTTGCTGCTCGCGACCCTCAACCGCCTCCAGGGCCAGGACAGCCCGATTCGCCGGGCGCAGCTCCTCCACGAGCTCCTCGGCGAGATGAACCTCGGCGACCTCGCGGGCCTCCTCCCGGAGACGGATAAGCAGATCGAAGAGCTGCATGCGCTCTTGGAGTTTCCCGCCGAGGAGATCGCAGCACTCCTGGCGGATGAGGCGGAAAGGCAAGAGAAAGTGTTGCCACGGGTGATGACCTTCGTGGTAACGCCCGAGCAAGAGGAGATGATCGACCGCGCCGTGGAGTTCGCCAGCGATGGCACCCAAGGGCGGGATCGAAAGGCCCGCGGCCTCGCCAACCTCGCCCGGCACTTCCTGAAGGAGCGCGACGATGCGGTACTCGAAGAGCAAGCGTGAGGAGGCCCGGCACCTCTTCTTGACCGGGGAAGTCCCGTCGGTGGCCGAGATCGCCCGGCGGCTGAAGATCAAGGCGCACACGGTCGGCCTCTGGAAGAAAGAAGAAGACTGGGCCGGGCTCCTCATCAAGATCGAGAAGAAGGCCGCCGAACAGTTGGTCGAGAAGATCGCCAGCGAGCGCGTTACCTTGAATAGCTCGCACTTCAAGCTCTGGGGCGTCGTGGTCTCCCAGCTCTTCGGGGCCCTTCAGAGCCAGAAAGCAATGGGCATTGAAGATCTCAAGGAAGTCGCCGGCATACTGGAGAAGGCCCAGAAGGGTCAGCGCTTGGCCCGGGGCCTGTCGCTGGATGGTCAGACGGAGGAGCAGATCCGCGCGGAGGCCGAGGCCGATGGTCGCGGCCTCATCGACTTGTTCATCGAGGTCGTGAAGGCGGAGGTTCCTGACGAGGAGATGCGCGACCGGATCGCGCGGGCACTCCTGGAGCGCGTCCCCGCGGGCGGCGACGAGGATGAAGGTGTCGCCTAGGCCGAATCGCACCGGCGTTCCGTGGCACCTGCGCGGCTACCTCCGGGGCCGCTCGAGCGAAATCGCACGGCCGGCCACCCGGGCAGCGAGCGATCCTCTCGCGGCCTGGGCGCTCCGAAAGATCCGCTTGGAGGGGAGGGCGTTCTCGTTCGCGGGCCACGCCTACCTGCGAGCGATTTACGACGAGGCGGCGCAGCACGTCGTCTTGATGAAAGCGGCCCAGATCGGCGGGACGACGTGGGCGGTGCTGCGTAGCCTGCACGCCTGCCTGCAGGGGCTCAACGTCATCTATTTCTTCCCGACTCGGACCGACGTGCTGGAGTTCTCGAAGTCAAGGGTCGGGCCGCTCATCGGCGACAACCCCTTCCTCGCCCGGAAAATGTCCGACACCGACACGGCCGGCTTGAAGAGGATCGGGTCGGCGCACCTCTACTTCCGCGGCATGCAGTCGGCCGTCGGCATGAAATCCGTCCCGGCCGACATGGTCGTCTTCGACGAGCTCGATGAGGCCACCCCTGATGCGAAGACCCGGGCACGGGAAAGGCTCAGCCACTCCGACTACCGCAGGGTGATCGAGCTGTCCAATCCATCCCTGCCCGGGTACGGGATCGATGAGGTCTTTCAACAATCGGATCAACGACACTGGACGATTCGGTGCGCGAGCTGTACGCGGTGGACCGCGCTCGACGTCGAGTTTCCGAAGGGACCGGGACAGGACGTCCGGGTCATCCGCGAGCGCGAGGACGGCACCTGCTTCCGCGCGTGCCCGGGCTGCGGAGCCGAACTCGATCCCGAAGTCGGCGAATGGGTTGCCGACTTTCCCGACCGGCCGAGTCGTGGCTACGTCATTTCTCAGCTCGTTTCCTCGAAGGTCGATCCCGGCGACATCCTGCGGGAGTACCGGACGACCCGGTTCTTGGACCGCTTCTATAACCTCAAGGTCGGGATCGCCTGGGCCGACACGCAGAACCGGGTCGATGCGATGACCGTGCTCGCGTGCTGCGGAAGCGACGGCATGCTCGAACGGTCGTCGGAGTCCTGCTCTATGGGAATCGACACCGGGAAGCAGTTTCACGTGGTGGTGTCGCAGTTCGTGCCCGAGGGGAACGGCCTGCGGCGGGTCGTGTACCTGGGCATTCACCACGACTTCTCGGAACTCGACACGCTGATGAAGCGGTTCTCGGTGCAAAGGTGCGTCATCGACGCGATGCCTGAGCTCCACGCAACGCGGGCCTTCGCGAGACGACACTCGGGACGCGTCTGGTTGAACTACTTCCAGGAATCCCAGCGTGGGAAGTACCAGTGGGACGCCGTCGAGCGGATCGTGAGCGAGAACAGGACCGAGGCGCTCGACGCGAGCCGACAGCTGATCCGGGACAAGAAGGTGGTCCTCCCGCGGCGAGGCGGGATCGTCGAGGTGTTCGCCCAGCAACTGGCGGCCGACGCGAAGCGGCTCGAGGAAAACGAGGAGACCGGAGCGCTCGCGTACAAGTACATCAAGACCGGGACCAACCATTTCTCGCTGGCGTTCACCTACGACGCCATCGCGTGGTCGCGGGACACGTCGTGGGGGCCGCGCATCGCCCTTCCTCGCCAAGTCGAGTGGCGGTACGACGAGATCCTGGACGCGCAGTGGTGAGGGAGGACCCCGCAGAAGCCGACGACGCGGAAGGGATCAAAATCGTTCCCGGGAAGGGGGTCGCGGGATCAAATTCGTTCCCGAATGGCCTTTCCGGGATCAAAAACGTTCCCGCACCGCGATTTCGGGAGCAAATTTGACCCCGGAATCGGCACGCCGGGGGCGGTTCTGACGGTTCTGCCGGTGCAGCCCAAAACGCTAACTGCCAGTGTTTGCAACGAGATGGCTTTCAGGCGAGGTGTTCTTCACCTGGTCGAATCCAGGTTTTCACGCTGAAACGTGCCGTTTGTGTGCCGGTTCGTGCCGCTAAACCGCCCGGCAAACCCATGGAATGCCGCTCACCTGGATCCGGAGCCGCTCCCCAAACCGCCAGAAAAGCCCGTAGAATGCCGCTTGCGGTTGGCGAGGGTGGGCCGCATGTCCGGCTCTCAGCGTGAGGCGCCATGCGGTAAGTGATCGGCTTGAGAATGGTGTGATTGTGAAACGGTTCATCAGAGCCACTTTCTATTGTGTGCTTAGCTAGAATAACGATACGTTCACAATCGACTCGCTCGACTGTGACGACGCGAGAGCTTTACAATGACATACGCGTCGAGAGGATCTACTCGCCGCCTTCTTGTATTTGCAAGAGGATCGCGTCGACCTCGGCACGAAAGCCGGCCTTCAGGGGCAGGGCGCGATCGCCCGGGCATCCGTGCACGGCAGATCCGAATCGGGTCGCTCCACGCCTGCCGAGTTGGTCCCGAAGCTACCCGTCCAGACGCCGGAAATCGGAGCGACCAGGTAGTACCGGCCGCCGGTACCAGGGACAATCGTCATCAACCGGGCGCCTCCCGAAGAGCAGTGGATCGCGGTATGTGAGTACCAATTTCCGATAGTGCCTTCGTGGACCGAGTAGTCAGACGCGTACGGACTGCAGCTCGGATCCCAGCTGAGGTCGATGTCTCCTGGGAGGACCGCGTTCTTGCCGATACGAAGCGTGAAGACCGTTCCGGGCTGAGAAGTCACGGCGAGGCAGGTGTGCCCGATGATCGTCGAGGTGCACGTGGCGCCAGGGCATGAGATGTATCCGGGAAGGCACACAACGCCGTTGTTGCAATTGATCGCGTACGGCTCTCCGCACATGTCGCCCACGAGCTGACAGCAAGGCCAGGCTGCGCGATGGCTCGCGAGTAAGAGTGCGGCCGCGACGACGAGGAATCGGACGCCGGTTCGGTTCATGACTCGCCTCGATTCTGCCGCCGCGTCCGGCCGAAAGGCTGACCAGTTGGATTCCGATGCTGTGTCGCCGAGATCGGACGCGCGTGCGTGGGGGTCGCCCGAACGGTTTCGCTTCGCATGCCGTCCCCCTGGCTCCGACTCAAAATCTAGGCTTGCGGTTCTGCCACGTCAAACACATCGGCCGGACGAGTATTGGCGCCGATGCCGAAGATGTAATACTCAACGCCCCGGGCCTTCGCCGTGTTACCATCGCCCCTTATCCAGGGGGGGCCCACCGTGCCGAAGCGTCACCGCCACCCACTTACGAAGCACCTCCGCATCATCCGCCAGTCACTCACCGCGATCGACCGGTCGCTCGGGCGTGTCGTGGCGCTCACGAACCGCGCTGTGCGAGGAGCCTCGGCGGACCGGGGGCCGCAGAAGCGCAAGCTGAAGCTGTCGCCCAAACGTAGGGCGGAGCTAAAGCTCCAGGGCCAGTACATGGGGTACGTGCGCCGGCTGAAGCCGAGGCAGAAGGCGCAGGTCAAGGCGCTGCGGATGGAGAAGGGGGTTCGCGCGGCTATCGAGATTGCGAGGAGGATGGCAAAGGCGTAACGGGGTGCGCCGTCGCCCCCCCCTATCAATCGCATGCGTGACGCCGGAGTTGGGTGCCCCCCGGCTATTGCGGGGTGATGAACAGCCTGAAGTCCCCGAGCACCGAGGTTGGGTCGTACGAAACGGGGTCGGTTCCGCAGAGTCGGTACCGGCGGTTCGTCCAGAACCTATCGGTTGCCCCCCAATTCTGCGCGGTCGAGAATATCCCCTAGGTATTTCTCCCAGTCGGTCTCCACCTCTTTCCCAACAAAAAGCGCGTCGATCAGTCCTTGATTAAGAAGGTCGACGAATCGGGACAAGTCGGACTTACGAGCATGCCATTGCTCTCTACCGTCGACGAAGACGACATGTTCTACCTGGACGCCCGAGCGCTCCTCGTACTCGCGCAGTTCTCGACCCACGAGATTGCACTCGTACACGGCGTCGCTCATCTTGCTGCCACCCGACGTCTTGCCCCAGTACTCCTTGATCTCCCAGATGACCCGAGGATTCGTCAAGCCAGGGATAGCTCCATCAAGGTTTCTTGCAGTTACGTGGAGTTGACTCCTCTCCAGCCACACGCAGCGACGCTGGGGATTGGCCTCGACGGTCACGCCGCGCCGTGACACGACGCGGCTGGCGATATTCGATACCGCGGCGATTAGTGCCTTGGACGATTGGTAGTGGTCATGGCTCTGGGTCGTTGTGGTCTCCACCTTCCAGCGGTTTCGCTTGCACAACTCAAGTGCTTCCTTTTCATCTCGTAGATGGCCGAGAGCTGCTGTAAGCTGTGCCTCCCGCGCCTCCAGGTAGGAAATGAAGAGAGTCACGTCTTCGCGAGGAATCGCAACGGTTGGCTCGCGACCGACGGTCATCGATGCCTGTTGCCGCAAGTCTTCCACGAACTTCGATTGCTGCGCGCGGGACCTCGCCAGGGCGCAAAAGTACCGCACCAGGTCCCATACGGCGTGGCGCCAACCTAGCGCCCGCCAGCGTTCCTCAGCTCGCATGCTTAACCTCGGTAAGGATCTCGTACTCCAGCGGGGCCTCGAGGAGCGGTCGGATTTCGCGGTGCATGCGTTGACGAATCCAGCGGCGGCATTCCGGATCAATCTCGAATCCGATCGACTGCCGGCCCGCCTTGTGAGCCGCGAACATCGTACTCCCCGTGCCGATGTACGGGTCAAGGACCGTGTCCCCGACGTAAGAGTACATGCGGATGATGCGGTACGGGATTTCGACGGGAAATACAGCCCCGTGGTAGTCCAATTTCTCGGAAATGCTCTCGACTCGCCACCATCGCTGGGTCCAGTCGCGCCACTCTTCGGGCGTGAGCCGGCTGCTTTCCCGGACCTTCTGGAGGACGTGGCGTTTCCCGGGCTTCTGAAGAACGTAGATGTACTCAAAGTAGTTGTTGTTGAAGATCGTAAGAGGGAAGGGATAGCTCCCCAGCAACGGTCCACCGAAATTGCGGGTATATCCTTTGTCCCAAATGAAACGCTCAAGGAGGCGGAAGCCGGCCTTCTGGGCGACTTGGAGCGTGTCGCTGCCGAGCGGTACTCTACTGATTGTCTTGTCGTCTGCGTATCGATACTTGGTGATGATGTCGGCGACGTTGAGCGCGAAACGCCCCCCTGGAACCGTAACGCGATAGAGTTGCTCGCAGACGGCGTGGAAGTCTTCGAGGAACTGCTCGTAGGGGAAGTCCTGCCCGCGGCGAAACTCCGTCGTAACGTAGGGCGGGCTTGTCACGGTCAGTTGTACGGAGTTCTCGGGAAGCAAAGACAGGTTGTGGTTGTCGATGGCGTAGATGCTATGCCGGAGCACCTGGGACCGATCAACCGAGGAGCCTTGACGCTTCAATCTTCAACCCCTGCGCGATTCGATAGATGGTGCTCAGAGTCGGGTTGCGCTCACCGCGCTCTATTCCGCCTATGTACGTTCGGTGAATGCCGACGCGGTCCGCGAATTGCTCTTGGGACAACCCCAACTCTTTGCGCAAGCGCCTCACCCTTTTTCCGAAGCGCTGGCAGTTCTCGTTCTTCGCCGCCATCGCGTTCATTCTCGTCAGATGCTACTTGACAGTCTACAGACTATGAGTATCATGAGGGACCACGATGAGCGGTGCGAAGCCAATCCTGAAGTGGGCCGGCGG
Source organism: Terriglobia bacterium (assembly GCA_020073205.1). NCBI lineage: Bacteria > Pseudomonadati > Acidobacteriota > Terriglobia > Terriglobia bacterium. Next base: position 66,063 of record JAIQFR010000004.1, on the reverse strand, counting down.
CAAGCAGGGCCTCGCCGCGACGCTCGTCGAGCTCTTTCCCGAAAGGATCGGAGCCTACTTCGAGCCGTTCGTCGGCGGCGCCAGTGTATTCCTTACGTTTCAGCCCGAGCGAGCTGTTCTGGGGGACCTCAACGACTGGCTCCTCGACGTTTACGTTGCGGTGCGCGCGGACTGGCGTCGGGTAGCGGCCGCCCTGGACACTCTACGTAACACGAAAACGGAGTACCTCCGCATCCGGTCAGTCGCGCCCGGATCCCTGGACGTGCATCAGAGAGCCGCGCACCTGATCTTCCTAAACAAGACGTGTTTCCGCGGCCTCTTTCGCGTAAACCGGCTTGGGCAGTTCAATGTTCCCTACGGCGCGTATCGTCGGCGCTACTACGACCCGACGAATCTCGAGCGGATGGCTGACCAGTTGGGTGCTGCGGAGATAAGGCGGGGGGACTTCGAGTTGTGCCTTCGTGACGTCGCACCCTCGGATTTCGTGTACTTCGACCCTCCGTACTACAAGCTCGGCGGCTATTCGGATTTCAATCGCTACACTCCTGGCCAGTTTCGAGAGAAAGACCACGTTCGACTCGCGGCAGTTTGTCGGGAACTTGACGGCCGGGGCGTCCGCTGGGTCGTGAGCAACAGTGACACCGCCTTCGTCAAGTACCTCTACTCCGGCTACGAGGTGAGAAGTATCGCCTCTCGGCGCGAGATTAACCTGAGTGCTGCCGACCGCGGTGTACGTGAGCTCGTGATCCGCAACTTCTGACGGCTGTGCGGGACTACCCAGCCGTCGCGCAGGGCGGCGTCCCCCGCTGCTCCCACCTGTCCTTCTCCTTCGCCGCCTACTTCGTCTGCCTCTGCATGTTCGCGGGGTCGTCCGCGCCGCCGGTGCGCGGAAAAGCGCCCCGACCCTCTGCGTGGCTCCGCGGCGACCGGCTAGAATTCACCCGGGCACCGGGAGGAGAGTGGGCCCAGGTGTGGCGGGACTTGGGCTGGGAGGCGGGGTTGACATAGGACCCCGATACCGGACCCTAGCCGCGGATCCGCAGCTCGGGGTTCCCATCCGTCGAATCGCCGGCATCTGATCCGTCTCAACGGCGAGCGGTCCTTGGTGGGTCATGGGTGCGGCCCCTGTGGAGCACGGGCCGGGAAGGGGTCGGTGGCATCGACATGAACGAGATTCGGACGGAGGAGGAGTTCTTGGCCAATCAGCACGATGGGGCCGTCATCGCGATCACTGACACAGCCACTGGGAACAGGGTTCATGTACTGCCCTGCAACTACGTTAAGGCCGACTACTTCCGCATGAAGGTGATCGCCGGACGCAACGTGAACGGGCGATACTACCTGTGCGATTCCGTTGAGGAGGCGGAGCGCAGATACGGCGCTCGCCGGTGCACGTGCGCAGGTAGTCCAACTAGACTGCCCTCCCATATCGGCCCTAAGCTCGCTGCGCCCTTGACGAACCTCAGTGCGGCGGCGACCACCCCCCTGGACGCCGCGGTAATTTCGTACTTCTCCTCGTCCGACGTGTTGAAGGCGTCACTCGCGATGGGACCGCTCGACACCGGCGTCCTTCTTTCTCCGGCGGAGTTGAGCCGCCAGCTCAGCCAACGAGGGCTGGGGGCGTTTCCGGCCAACGCAATATTCCAGGGGATTTCGAGCGGGCGGCTGGACGTCAGGGCAGACGCCGGGCGGGGCAAGCAGAATCGCCTTGTCCCGATAGTCGAGTGGGGGGCGGACTGTATAGGTCTGAACACGGAGGCGAACTGCCGAGAAGTCCTGGCGCGGACGCTTCGCGCGAGGGGATTCGCGACAGTCTTCGAGTTCGTCGACGATCCCGAGACCGCCCGCTGCGTTGCAATTGACGAGGAGCCTATCCTGCAGGTCCGCACCGCGGCGAACCAGCGCGACTTGCTGGCAATCCGAGATGATCCTGGCCAGAGATTAGTGTGGGCTGTGGAGACGAAGGGGCACTCCGGATTGGAGAGTTGGGACTTCTGGGAGCTGTTCGGCCAGTTGTCTCGCTTGGAGGAGTGGGCGAGCTTTGTTCGGCAAGCGGCATCCAGCCTTGGTCGGACCGTTCTTGTGAGCGTCGCGATCGCGGTCCCCGATCGCCGCTGTCAAGTTCCTGGGACCTGCTATGCGCAAGAGCTGTCGAGGCTCCGCGGGTACTTGGATGAACCCGAGAAGGTCCTGCAGATCACGCACAAGACGCTGGCTCGCTTTGTCGATTGGTGGGTTCGGTGGGGGAAGACCGCTCCAGCGGGAAACCGCGGTCCGAACGTAATGCTGGTTCGTGGAATCGGAGAGGTCGTAGGTGCACCACCCTAGGGCCTGCGGGTCCTCCCGGCCACGGAGGATTCCCTGCCCCTACCAGAACCTCACTTTTTCACGTTGAAGGGGGTGGCAGAGGAAGCGAATGAGCCGAGGTCCGCTGATCCGCGATTCCATTCGCTGAGATCCTCGCCGGTGTCGTGGCTCCCGCTCGTAGCACGGCGGGTGCAAACGCGGCCCCCCCGCATCACGAGCATCGCCGCGCGGTGGTCGTGGGGGGGCAGGTGTCGGGTCGGGTTCATCAGGTAGCTCGCTCTCTCGGGGATCCGGCACCCCGCCCCGCCCTCCTCCCGCAGCCTGACGTGGTCGATCACGTAGCCGGGGCAGCGGATGGTGGGGATCGGCAAGCGGACAATCGCCATCCCATTCGTTGCCAAGCTGAAACTCGGTGAACGCCTTTCGTTCTTGAGTTCCCACACAGGCACCGTGCGGTGCTGGTCGATGACGCACCACCGGGTGGCGAACGATACGGGGAGTGCGGCGATTGTGCAACAATTTCTGTAGCAAAGAAAGAATGCTGTTGACACGCTGATCGCCGAGGAGTATCTCGGATCGCAGAGAGGGTTTTTCCGGTCGCGCGGCGAGAGACAGCGTTTCGCCGCGACCACGACCGGCGATAGGAGCGGGCGTAGCCCGGCGCCCGGGGGGGCGTTACGAAGAACATCGGCATGCGGCAGTGGCCTGCTCGGTCGCGGGCACGGAGGTGGCAGCGTAGCTGCGTCCGCGAGGGGCGTCACGGTCTAGCGCGGACCCGTCGGCTGTGCCCGCTCGCTCAGAGCCTTGAGGTTGATCGCCGCTTCGCGGTTGTCGGGTTGCAATGCCAGCGCGTGCTCGAAAGATCGGCGCGCGGCCCGAGTCTTCCCCAGCTTCCAGAGTGCAACGCCGCGGTTCACCCAGGCCGCGGCGTCGTCCCACCCGAGCCGGATGGCCTTTTCGAGCGACCGTACGCTCTCCTCATAGCGTGCAGCCTGGAGGAGAAAGGTCCCGAAATCGAACCGTACCCTCCCGACCCGAGGCCCCATGGAAAGTGCCTCCCGGAACTCGACCTCCGCGCGCCCGGCGTCTCCCGCCTCGGCGAGGCGAACGGCGAGGTTGTCGAGGTAGTACGGCAGGAAGCCGTGCCCGTCGGTGCGGATCGGACTTCCCGGCGGCGCCGGCCCATGCTTCGCCAGATCGCTCTGGGACAACCTGCGGCCCCCCTCGAGGGGCTCGAAGACGTGGTCATCGGAACCACGCAAGGCCAAAACGACGTGGTCTCGCAGGACAATCGCCTCGAACGGGGCCCCATAGGGTTCGCAGACCGCGAGGACGGCAGCCACGATTGCAGAGCAAGAACCCTCCCGCGAAGCTACCGCGAAACTCGCCGCATGGACTTCCGGCAAAGCGGGCCGAGAGGTGGGCCGGATGCCGTCTTCGCCGAGGAGGACGTCGAGGGCGCAGGTCACCCACTGCTCCGCGTCGGTCGCGGGATCGCCGCAGCGACCGAGTTGCTTCGAGTAGCTGCTGAAGGCGTCACGAGCGGCTTCAGCGTCTGGTGCCATCGGGACCCTGGCATCGAGTCGAAGCAGGCTCTCCACCAGAGCCTCGCTGCGAACCGAGGCTCGTTGAGGGGCCGCTCGCAGCGCAGTCGGGCCACACATGACGAGCAAAGGGGCTGCCGCGACGAGAGCGACGGTGAACATCTTCTTCTCGAATGCGCACCGCATCGGGGAACAACTCTAGCACGGGCAATCTCCGCGTTGGGGGGGGGCACCATGAAGCGAACGAGCGGATCTCATGTGGCCACGGTCCAGCTGCTTGATCGGTTTCCACGGGCATTGCGATTCGGCGTGCTATGCGTGTCTTCCCTCGTGCTCGCCATCTCCGGCGTCTCCGCCGGGGAGATTCAAAACGACCAGATAGGGCTCTCCACAAACCACGTCTTCGAGTCGGCCCTCCAGGGCGAGAACGTCGACGTGATGACGGGGAACCTCAACTTGACGATTCCTATCGGTCCGAAGTACATGGTGAATGACCACTTCGGCTACCAGATGACGCTCTACTACAACTCGAAGCTCTGGGAGCACGACTGCACGAGCATCGACCCGCACACTGTTTGCTCGGGTACGCTCGTCGCCGACGACACGTACGGGTTAGGATTCCGACTCGGGTTCGGAAGAATCTACCAACGGAAGAGCGTCCCGGCCAGTGTGAAGGACGACAAGTCGTTCGTGTTCCGGTACCAGGCACCGGACGGTGCGGAGCACTTCTTCTGCGATGTTGGTGGGCACCTCTGGGACATAGACAACGATACGAACGCCCATGGCGAGGAGCGATGCGTTAGCGGCTACACGCTGGACGGCACCGGCATCAAGATCGATCACATTACGACGCCCACCGAGTACTGGGAAGTTCTTCCGGGCGATGGCACGAAGATCACGTTCGGGGCGCACAACGTCAGCTCGTCCATCGGGTGGTACGCGACGAAGATCGAAGACGTGAGTTATCCCGCCCAGAACGTGACGATCCAGTACGCGACTTATGGGGGAAGTGTGTTCCCGCCGGAGCTGGCGTCTGTGACCGACAGCCTCGGCCGCGTGATCACGTACACTCCCGGCAACCCTGCCACGCTGAGAGTTCCCTCGTTTGCGGGATCGGAGACACACGATTCGAACCGGAACGCGACGTACTCGTTCACGTTCTCGAGCGACCAGGTGTACGACCCCGTAGACACCAATAGCACCTGGCAGATGAAGAAGTTCCTGACGAAGATCTCCTACCCGCTCCTGAATCCCTCCGCAGAGTATTACGGTTTCAGTTATTTCGGACCGGGCGACGAGCTGAATGCGGGTTACCTCACGGGTAGGCACCTTCCGACAGGAGCGGATATCGACTACTACTACGCCTGGTATCCGACCAACCCGAAGCGGCCCTATCACATGGAGCTCTTCTTCAAAACACTGTTCGCCGACGGCAGGAGCACGCCGGGAGGCCGAACCTATAAGTGGAGCTGGTCGCGGTTCGGGGATGGCGTGATTCGCAGCCCCGAGGACATAATCAACCCGGCCCAACGTGGGATCTTCCCGGCCTCGAACCCGCAAGAAGTCAAGGTCCTCGACCCGTTCGATAACCTCACAGTGTACTGGTTCGGGCGGACGCTGTACGGGGACACGGGGTGCAACGCCTATGGCGATTGCGCGAGTGGATGGGCAGACGGGCTGCTGTACTACATCTTCTACTACTCGGGCGCTGAGAGTGGAGACACGCGGCTGGTGAAGCACGTTGACTATTCTTACGATTATGCCGGAAGAATGTTCCAGTACCGGGTGCCGCTCTGTGGTCCGGATTGCACATGGCCGCCGGATATTTACTCGATCGCGGTTGACCCCAGAACGACGGAGGAACGGACGACATACGCAGGCGATGGCGCGAATCCGGAAGCGACGCGGAGGGTGGTGTACAGCGAATGGACGAGCGGCTGCATCTCGAAACCCAAGCAGGTTACCGAGTACGATGGCGAGCTTCCGTATCGGTCGACCTGGACGGAGTACGAGTCGACTCCGGAGTACCACGATGCCCACCGGTTCGTGGAGGTGCGGAACGCGTCTGGTGAGGTGGTGAGCCGCACGGACCGGCATTTCACTCTAGACCACCTGGACTGCGAGATCGTCCGTAATGGAACGATCGGGGCTGACCGGCTCGCTTGTCCTGGCAGTCTGACTTACGCCGGCGATGTCGGCACGACGTACTCTTACGATAGCGCGGGGAATCTCTCTTCCACTACGGAGCGGGGCGGTGATGACGGAGCGTCGTGGACGGCCTCGTACACCCACTGCGCTGGCGGCTATCTGTGCGGGAAGCAATACGGCGGGATCACCTGGAACGCGCTCGACCGAGACATCGATTTCAACACCGGCTTGGTCATCGCGAGTCGCGATCCGGCCGGAACGGAAACGACCTACGACTGGGACGACCTGGGGCGGCTCAAGTCGATATCACCCGTGCTGCCAGAACGACCGACCACGATGTACTACCCGAGTTTGCTGCAGACTTCGGTTACGCGGGAAGTGGCGTCAGACGACTTCACGCAGATCACGTACGTCTACGACAACCTGGGGAGGCAGATCGAGACGCGACGGCGAGATCTCGTGGGCTCGAGCGTGTCACCTCCTTCGCTTGATTTCCAGAAGACGCAGTACGATATCGAAGGACGGGTTCTTTGCAGGTCGGATTGGGCGGACATGGGCACCACGGATACCGACCTGAAGTGGACGAAGTACAGCTACCTACTCACGCCCCCCCCAGGCAGTCTGACGTGCGACGAGGCGACGCACGTGGACCCAGTCGGCCGTGTGCACAAAGTCGAGAGGCCCGATGGAAGTAAGGTGGAGACAGACTATGCCGGTCTCGCGACGATGGTTACGGTATGCGGGCTAAATCAGGATCCGGCATCCGGGACTGCAGCCTGCGGAATGACAACAACTCGAGTGAACGATGCGCTTGGTCGTCTCGCCAGCGTAACCTCTCCGGCCTCCGCGGCGACCGCGACGTACACGTATGACGAACTCGATCACCTCGTCGAGGTCAAGCTCATCGATCCGGCGCACCCAACAGTGATGCAATTGCGGGAGTTCACCTTCGATCCGCTCGGTCAGCTCCGTCGAGCCACCAACCCCGAGAACGGCACGGTTGAGTACCTGAGCTACGACGCGCGGGGCAACCTCCTTCAGTTCCGAGATGCCAGACAGAGCCTGTTCGTGAATACCTATGATGCGGCGAGCCGCCTTACACAACGATCGATTCGACTAGGCGGCGGCGACCAGACCTTGGTGGAGAACACGTACGACACCGAATTCGGAGAGGGCTCGGGTGCGGTAAACGGCAAGCTCACTCGGCAGCGGAGTTTCAAGCTGGTGAACGGTCTATCGGCCCTCGTCGCCGATCAGCAATTCGGCTTTGGGCCTCCCAATGACTCGTCCCCATGCGACAGCGAATACAAGGGGCTCAATGGCCGCCTGGCGTGGCATCGCCAGAACCTCGAGCCGTGGTGCACGGATGTCGTGACCGAGTACTGCCAGGATTCGATGGGCCACGATTCCCTCGTCGCCTATCCAGATTTTAGCGGATCGGGGCGCACGCGGAGCCGCGTCATAAATCAGTTCAAGAACGGCTTCCTGTGGGAAATCCACGACTGGGATCGGAATCTGGAATACTTGCACGACGTGTCTTACGATCCGAGCGGAGACGTTACGGAGATCGTTCGTGGCAACACAATCCGCGACACGATCGACCGCGACGTGATGAGCCGCCCCAGCCGTATCAGGGTGCTGAGTAGCCTGTCCCCGGTACCGCATCCGCCAATCCGTCCACCATCGCAGGTGCACCCGCGGCCAGTAGGCGATGGCCCGGGCCTTCAGGTCGGAAGAGAGAGCAACGATCCGAACGAGATCGCCGCAGAACAGGCGCTATCGCCATTGTGGGACACAGGCGTCTATGCCTACGACGGCGCGGGCAACGTCAGGTCGATAGGGAGTACATCGTACCAGTACGACGGAGTGAATCGTTTGGTACAGGGTCCCGTCGCGGTCACTCCGTCCGTCATCAATCCCTCCGTCTCATATCGATACGATGCGTTCGGCAACTATCTTGGCTGGCAAACAAGCGGATACGATTATCCCCGGCACACGCTCACAGTCGATAGCGATACGAACCGCGTTTCGCAGCAAGAACAGGTATACTGGCCAGGCGCATGGCCGGTGGTCCACACGTTCTGGAACTACTACTATGACCAGAACGGCAATATGGTCTCGCAAGTGCGAACGACCGGCTCGTCCGGACCCACCGATACGCTCGGGTTTACCTACGACGTCCAAAACCGACTCGAGGCGGTGAGCAATACCGTGACGGGGACGATCGGAAGCTACGACTACGACGCGGACGGTTACCGGGTCCGATCTGAAACCGATGGGGCCGAGACGTTCTACCTCCGGGATCCGTCGGGCCAGGTTCTTAGCGAGTTTCGTCGGACAATCGGCGACACCGATTCGCCCGTTTGGGACAAGGACTACGTATACGCATTTGGGAAGGTATTCGGGCTCGTAAAGAACGAGGTGCCACGTACACTCGCAGAACCTTGGGCGGAGCAAGTCACCTCGACAGGACTCACGCTCAAGTGGAAGGCAGGTCCTGATCCCGATATCCTCGGATACGTCGTGCAGGCGGCCTATCAGCAGACTCTTGAGTACCATGCGACTACCTTCGATTACGAGATCACCGATGGCTCGATGACGCTAACGGACACGTTTCCATTTGAGGCGGGTACCGAGACCAGGGTCACGTACACGGTTATGGCAATGGACACGGCCGCCAATGTGAGCGATCCGTCGCCGGCACTCATCGTTCACCCAGGCGCGGCAAATGGCCCACCCACGCCGACCGGGTTGACGGCCGAGGCGGGAGACCGAAGGGTACAGCTTTTGTGGAACGCCATCACCGCGGAAGAAGTTGAAGACATCCGCGGTTACTACGTCGATCGCTCCTCTGGGGGTGCGTGGGTTCGATTGACGAGCTCCGTCGTGGGGCAAGCCAATTACCTGGACGTTCAGGTTTCGAACGGGACGACGTACTCGTATCGCGTCTGGGCGGTCGATACGTCTGGGCGGCTGTCATCGTCGCCATCGACGACTGCGTCAGCGAGGCCTCATGATACAATTCCCCCGGCGAAACCGGTTGGGGTGGAAGCTGAAGCGGATCGAGAGACAGGAAAAATCAGGCTCTTCTGGCGGGCGGTCCTCGACCCAGACGTCGCGAGCTACCTGATCTACAGGAGCGAGACGCAGGGTGTAGTCGGACCTCTCGTAGCCACGAGAGCGAAGACCACGGCGGATCCTGAACAGTATGTCGATCCGGTGACCGAGGGAGCGACCCACTACTACCGGATCGGGGCGCTTGACTCCTCCGGGAACGCGTCTGAGCTCTCGGGTGAGGTCTCGGCGAGGCCGCGGCGGGCGGACATTTCGGCGCCGACTCTGCAGTCGGCGGTATACGGGGTAGACCAAAAGGGTACGACGAGTATCGATGGCTATACGTACGATCCGCCACTTGGGCACACGAACCCAGATGGTTGCAACGTGGATTCGGAAGATGACGACGTCATTCAGGTCGTCGTCACTTGGACGGCGACGAATTTAGCCGAAGGTTATCGGGTCTACCGTGCGGAAGGAGCCGGGGGACGCTTCTACGAGATCGCGGAAGTGCCGAACAGCGCAACCTCGTACCCGGATACCGACGCCTCGGCCGCCGACTACACCTACTACGTGGTCGCCACCAAGACGATCGGTGTCGTCAAAGAGGAGTCCGGTGGCTCTGGTACCATCGAAGCGACGGACTTCTTCTCGACCAACTCCAGCGTCCGAAACCTGCAGGCCGATTACGGAGTCGGCGAATACGGCACCTACAACAATGCCAGCCGATTGGTGAGACTCTTCTGGTCGCGCGTGCCGACGTCCCAACTGGTCGGTTATCACGTCTACCGCCGGTGCAAGCTGTTTGATTACTGCGGCTTTGGGGGCCCTCAAGAGCATCGCGTCGATGCGTTCTCGTGCGAGCCCACCTGGGTACGGCTCACGGACGGCCCCGTATCTGACAATCTCCGGGTATTCGACGACCGGACGATCGGAGGGCTGAAAGGCTGCTACGACTACGCGGTTCGACCCGTCGGACCGGACTTCAAGGAAGGCAATGTCACGAAGATCCTCGAAGCAAACGTCTCACCGCAAACCGACCTCTCCGGCACGTGCCTAGCTGGGGGCTGGGACGAGTACGATCCGACCTGGAATCAGCCCGACTGGAGCAACGACAACGCCATGGCCCGCATTAACGGGCAGCCTCGAACCTTGGCACCGGATTACGTCCAGGTTCATTGGTACGAGAAAGCCGCCCTCAACTCCCAGCAGCCCTCAGTGTACGTGTGGGTGACATGGGACCGTGTTCCGACGCGGAATTGGCCAGACCTGGCCGGATTCTACATCGAAGTCGCAGGCTCCGACAACGGGCCCTGGACGCGGGTGACTCAGCATCCGGTGGCGTGGTGGGAGAACCACTGGGCGAGCATGGGAGAGGACGTCAAGCTCTCGATCTACAACGCTGGTGTACACGACTGGGTAAGCCAGTATTACGGCCACGCACGCTGCCTGCGCTTCCGAGTGATCTCCGTAGACGAGAGCGGGACCGAATATTGGCCGGCCACTCCTAGCTCTTCGAGCTATTACTGGGATTGGGTTTCGACGTATCCCTCGGCGACCTGCAGTAGCACGCCGACGCCCACCGCCCCCGAGAACCTCCACGCGTCGACAGCACAGGCAGCGACCCCCTGCTCGACGAAGTTGGAGTGGGACCCGGTCGATGGGGCGAGCAAGTACAACGTTTATCGGATGGTCCTGATGGAGGGATACTACTTCTATCGGACCCACATACAGACCGCGACCGTCACCGTCGCACAGCACGAAGCGAGCGGAACCGAGGAGTCGTACATCGAAGCAGGCGAGCAGGACAATCGGAACTACTACACTACGACCGAAAACACCTGTCCCTTCTGGCAAGGCGTCGGGGACACGACAACGTACTGCACTACGGGGCACCTAGAGGCGTACTACGTGACGGCGGAAAACGCAGTGGGCGGGGAATCACCACGTTCCAACGTGGTGTTCTGGAACTGTGCTGGCGATCTGGGATACTCTAGACTGTGGACGCCAGATCATGAGACGGGAGACGAAGTCCTGCTCGCCTCAATGGGTGCCGGCGCGATGAACGGGCCGGTGTGTAGCGAGACCCCCTTGCTATTCAACGATCGAGTCGGCGGGCTTCTCGGCCTCGAGGGCCACGGGTTGCCGGACGCACCAAGGGCCCAGGACTCGGCGATCGGTTCACCCAAGGGCAGCGCGGGGTCGATGCCAGCGGTCGCGCCATTCACGAAGCTGGGGAGCTTCCCGGACCCGCCGTGGGCGCTGTATGATCTGCACACAGATCACTTGGGCTCGGTGAGGCTCGTAACCGACGATGAAGGGAACGTGATTGCACAGCACGATTATGTTCCCTTCGGCGACGAAGTCCCCCCGCAGTTGGACTACACGACGCATATGTTCACCGGGCATGAGCGGGACGCGGGGACAGGATTGGATTACATGTTGGGTAGGTACTACGCAAGCGTCCTAGGACGTTTCGTGAACGTCGACCCTACGACTGACAGCGTCGACGTCCAAGACGCCCAGACTTGGAATCGCTACAGCTACGCTCGCAATAACCCCATGCGCTTTATCGACCTCCTCGGCGAGGCCACAATTGACGCGCCGACGACGTACCAGGCGGATGTCGACGAGAGCAAGATCAGGGACCTGACGGGATCCTATTACAAAGAGGGGGCGTGGATTGTGGATATGGGGCCACCAGTATGGAACGACGACACATGCGAACTTGATATCACGTACAGCCCCATTGTGTTGTTCGAAAAGGGACTCGATCCGGCGCAGCAACCCGAGGTAAAGGCTCACGAAGACGCTGGTGTTGCGGGTTACTTCGAGGTCCGCCACGAAGAGGGCTACGACGATCTCGACCAGAAACTCACGAAGATACGGAACAAATATGTCGAACTAGGAAATAAGAGTGGCTGGACACCGGAGAGATCGTTCTCGTGGGCGCGTTGGAAAATGGAGTGGGAGTGGGCACGTGTGAGAAACCTGCTCGCGAAGAAAGCTCGTCAGAAGCATGACGAACTTCACAAGAAAGAAAAGAAAGCAAAACCAAAACCGAAACCACAACCACAGCCGCCAACGCCCCATTGAAGAAGTTGAGGGCGCGATGCGCTTTGCGCAGCGAAAAGTCCTGGCCATGGGTTGGAGGAGGGACGATGAAACACAATAGCATCGCACCGATCCGAGTCTTGATTTGCCTCTTGCCTGTGGCCTGTGTGGTGGGCGCTGCTATCTCCTGCGCAGGGAGTCATCGATGGCGAAACGATGCTCCCGGCATTATGGCTGGATGCGGCACTCCAGGCCCCGTGGTGTCGGATGTAGTTGCAAGCCGACGGGAGTGCGTGGAGAAGGCGCTAAATGATTCGCTACACAATATCGGTTGGGCTTGTGCGACGCCGACGGGGGGAGCTTGCGAGCTATTCGCGCGACGGGTCGATCGGCCAAGCGCAGTATGGCTGAGCACGACCCGGGAGCAGTATCTTCTTGTGATTCTCGGTGACCTAAATGAATCGTCGACGAGACTCACGATCGCGCTAACGGAGTACGATCCGTCGCGTGACTATGGGACTTCTCGAATTCTCATTGAGCCCTCGCGGACGAGCGAGGAGTTTCGAGGGGTTCTGCAAGAAGTAAGGGAGGATTGCTCGCAGGATGGTGTACCGCACGAGCGAAACCTCGATGCTCGTTGAATGGCCTCTTGGAAGCGGGTACGGCGAGGATTCGGCTGCGCGGCTCGGGGGTTGTCCGTGATCCGCTGGCTCCGGCACGATCGGAGGCCTGCGGAACGGTCGGGTGGGCACACCGGACCTCGATCTCGACGCGGGGTCCTGGCCGGCCACGGACCCGGGCAGCCCTGTCGCATGAATCGCGGTCGTCGGGACCAGCGAATGCGAGCCGAGGGAGCGAAGCGGTTGTCAACCCCAATTAGAAATGTCGTGTTTTCTCCAAAGTAGAAGTGTCGGGTGAGGGTGCTCGCCCGAGGACGGCCGTCCTTCCGAGAGCGGCCGTCTGTCTTTCGGCGAGTCTGATGAGGCGCTTCTCTCGAAGGGAGAGGGGGCGGCTCGGTCGTGGGCTCTTGTCTCGCTCCCGTTGTTGTTCCCTGATGTGGCGCAGTACTGCGCCAAGCCGCTTTTTCTCGATGACCGCTGCGGGGGGGACGCGCTGCGTGCGGTCGCAGAAGACCCTGTAGGGGAGCCGGAGGTCACCGGAGAGGATCTCCACGCGTCCGTCGTCGTGCTCGAGGACGCGGCACTTCTGGCCGCGCAGGGAGAGGGTTTCAATTCCTGGATCGACAAGGTAGGTGACGCGCTTGTAGGTCACGGCGAGGTTCTTCGTGAGCCGGCGCTCTTCCTGCCATGTGAAGATTCGGTCCAGGTCCTCGTCGTCGCGAACGGCGCGATGAGCATCGTGAGGATTCAGGGGCTCTCGGGCAAAGCGCTCGTTATAGGCTTTCATGAACGTGGGTAGATACCGGTTACCCGCCTCGGGCGTCGCGATTTCCCGTAGGCGAAGCTCCTTCACCAAGCGATCCTGGAGTGTCTGGTGGGCTCGCTCGACCCGACCCTTTGCTTGCGGGGAATTGGCGCAGAGGATGTCGATGTTGAGCTCCGCGAGCGCGCGTCCAAACTGGGTGATGCTGGCCCTGTTCGGCGCCGGCCGCTGGCCCGTGACCCGGAAGATGCTCGACTTGTCGCTATAGAACGCCACGGGCTTGCCGTATCGCCTCAAGTACGTCTTCGTGGACGCGAAGTAGTTGAACGCCGACTCCGACTCGACGAATCGAAGTTCCATCAACCGACTCGTCGCATCATCGACGTACACCAGAAGCGCGCACTTCGGACCGCGGCTCTCGAACCAGGCGTGTTCACAGCCATCGATTTGAACGAGCTCACCGAGGCACGAACGCCGGTCGCGGGGCTGGTGGGGGAGACCGCTTCGCCTCGCTCGGGGGATCCATAGACCGGTCTCGATCATCCACGTGCGCACCGTCTCGATCGAGACCTTGACGCCATGGAGTTCGACAAGCTTCTCGCACGCCAGCGTGGGCCCGAAATCGGCGTAGCGCGAACGAACCAGTTCCACGATGTGCTCGCGAACGGCCGCGGGCGTGCGACGGTTGCTCGGTCTTCCACGTTTCCGGGAGACGAGGCCGGCTGGACCGTGCTGCCGGAGGTTCCGGCACAGTCGCTGAACCTGGCGGACGGTCAGGTTGAGCTGCTCCGCGGCCTTCCACTGGGAGAGACGTCGCTCGATGACTCGACCGACGACCTCGAGGCGATTCAACTCTCTGTGGCTCATCGTCAGGTTTCGCTCCAAATTCATGTCGACCTCCGGGTCCCACCAGGGTCCCAGAAGGCGACATCTCTAAGTTGCGGAAACCCGACATTTCCACATTGGTCCTACAGCGGTCTGTTCTCCGTCCTGGATTATGTAAACCAGAGAGCTTCTCCTCGCAACTTGCTGAACATGCCGCTGTTAGCCTTGCTGCCTCGACCTGAATCGCGTTTGTGATTCGTGACTTTCTGGGGATCTCGACCCAACCCAAAGCATACAATCCGGTTCGTTGTCGCCACCGACGGCTACGGATCGTGGTGGCGGCGAATCTGTAAGTACAGAGGCCACAGGCGGTTGGCGGTGGCGCCGGAGCTGGGTGCTTGCAAGTAATGTGTCATGTGATTATTGCCGCTATCGTGGAGGTTGTCGGACGGTTCTCGCTATTCGTTGGACATAATTCGATTGATTCGTTGTCGTCGGTCGATGGCGACCATTATCTATTGACAGACGCGCGGGGTTGGGTGCACGCTTCCTCCATGGAGGGGGAGGCCCATGCCCAAGCCTCACGCCAAACGCCGGTTTCTCGAGGAGGTCGGTGCTTTGCATCGCGCACCGGAGCGCGTGCGTGCAGCGGTGTTCGAGGAGCACCGGTTCTTCGACCCGCTCGACAAGGTCCAGGTCAAGTACGAGATGTTGCGGGCGCACGCGGTGGAAGGGCGCAGCGTGATGGCCGTCTCGGAGGAGTTCGGATTCTCTCGGGAGACCTACTACACGGTGTTGGAGGCCTTTCGGGCGCATGGCGTGCCGGGGCTCGTGGACGGGAAGGCAGGGCGGCCGGGGCCCTTGAAGCTGACGGACGACGTGGTGGCGTGGGTCCAGGCGCTGCATCGACGGCAGCCCGGGCTCAGCGGACGGGAGATCTCGGAGCGATTGGCCGAGGAGAGGGGCATCGAAGTCCATCGTCGCTCGATCGAACGGCTTCTCGTGGCGGCAGGAAAAAAAAACGGCTGACGAGGGAGAGCACCCTCCCGGTCTGGCGCGGGCGGTTGCCTTACCGCCGTTTGCCTCGGCCGGTGGCGTGGCGCAGTCGCGGTACGAACGCCTCAGGGCCTACATGCTCACGGAACCGGTGGAGCGTCCACGAGTCAGTCCGGCCCAGTTCGATCTGCGCCGGTCCCATCGCTTCGGACTGCTTGGGCTCGTGGAGCACACCTGTCGTTGGGCTGCTCCGAGCGATTGGGAGATCGAGATCGTCCCGATCGGGGCGGAGGATGCCGAAGACCGGATGGATCGGCTCTGTGCGCTTCTCGCGGCGATGGTAGGGCACCCGCAGGGAGGGGAAGATGCGGCGAGCGGCGTTGTACGTGAGGGTATCGACCGAATTGCAGGAGAAGGAGCAGACGATCGAGAGCCAGCTGGCCGCGGTTACGCGGTTCGCTGAGAAGAACGGTCTGCACCATTCGCCGGCTTTGACGTACGCGGACGACGGGTACACGGGGACGCGACTCGACCGGCCCGGATTGGACGAGCTGAGGGATCACGCAAAGGAAGGGCGATTCGACGTGGTCGTGGTGCTGTGCCCGGACCGGCTCGCGCGTCGTTACGCCTATCAGGTGCTGCTCCTCGATGAGCTGAAGCGGGTAGGGGTGGACATCCTGTTTTGCGAGCGGCCGATCAACGACAACCCCGACGACCAGTTGCTGCTGCAGATTCAGGGGGCCATGGCCGAGTACGAGCGGGCCAAGATCCTCGAGCGGTGTCGTCGCGGTCGCCTCCACCGGGCGCGGCGAGGCGAGTTGGCGCCGCCGGCGGTGCCCTACGGATACACGTACGCCGCGAGGAAGTACGGGGGCGACGGGCAGATTCGGATCCACGAGGAGGAGGCCGCGATGGTGCGGCAGATCTTCGCGTGGTACGCGGACGAGGGTGCCTCGCTGTACGGCGTTCGGCAACGGCTCGACGCCTCGCCATGGAGGATGCGGAGAGGGAAGAGCCACTGGTGTCCGGCGATCGTCCGCAGCATCCTCCGTTGCGAGTGGTACGTTGGGCGGGCATACTCCAACCGCCAAGTGATGCAGTTTCAGGAGCGTCCCGTGGGCGACGGTCGGGCGCGGAAGATCATTCACACCGAGCGACCGCAGTCGGAGTGGATCGTCGTACCGGTGCCGCGGATGATCGACGACGATACCTTCGCACGGGCGCAGCGGCGGCTGAAAGAGAATCTTCAATTCGCCGGGCGCCGCCAGTACCCACAGCGCATGTACTTGCTCAAAGGGCTGCTCAAGTGCGGGGCCTGCGGGCGATCGTACTCGGGGTATGCACTGACCAGGACGCCGAAGCGGCACGGGTTTCTCGAACATCGCTACTACATGTGCCGCGGGTACGCGGGCGCGGTCACGGGCGCCGAGCGTTGCCAGAACGACCGTCTGTTGGCCGCGGGAGTCGAAGAGATCGTGTGGTCGACCGTCCGGGACCTCCTGGTCGACAGCGATGCCTTGATCGAGCACCTTCGGTCCTGGCTGAAACGCACGACGGCCGATCCCACCGGTACGGAACGGCTGCACCAGGCGACGGCCCGGCTGACCGAGGCGAGACGGCAGCGGGAACGATTGATCGATGCCTACCAGGGTGGGTCGCTCGGTCTGGAGGACCTCGGCCCCCGGAAGAAGGCGGTCGAGGAGCGGATCCTCGCGGCGGAAGAGGAACTGGCCAACCTCCAGTCGTGGGCGGCCCGGCGGGAGCTGGCCATGCGGCAAGCGGAGAGCGCGGAAGCGATCGTAGCCGAGCTCCGGACACAGCTCACCGACGCAAACTTCGAGACCCGGCAGAATATCCTCCGGCTCGTGGTCGAGAAGGTGGTGGTCACGGGACACCGCCTTGAGATCCACCTGGCCCTGCCAGTGTCAGGAAGTTGTGGTTTGGGTTGGGTCTGCGGAGCCAAGTCTCCGTATTACAAATGGTTTTCAACGTCAGATCCAATAACGAGGAGTTGGGTGGCCTCCGGGACCGGAGGTGCCCCACTCGGGGCCGGCCCTGCAGGCGTTCCCGCGACGTCCGCTGCGCCATTCGGCTGTCGCCTCGTCCGCCGCCTGGGCACGCACGTCCACCGCGCTGATCGTGATCGCCACCCCGCCCGTTTGACCCCATCCCGTTCCTTACCAAGCCGGAAGCCGCCGGACGCTTTTCGCTTGACTCGCGCCTCCCCGACGAGTAATTGACATTCCAGTACGCATTCGGGGGGCTCCCATGCGAGACGTAGTCGTGCGTCTCACGCTCGCCCTGGCCGCCGTGTGGATGGCTGCGTCCACCGCCTCCGCCCGCGTCCTCACCTTCGAGGAACGCGTCAAGGCGCAGGATGGGATCGATCGTGTTTGCTGCTCAGATCAGGTCGGCAGCATTGAGTTGCTCTACCGGCTCCCTTCGCTCCGAGAGACCTTGACGGAGTTCGATGCGCTGTATCGCTTTCTCGTACCGGTTCGCCTGGCCGGCCGCCAATACGGCAAAGGCACTCGGGATTCCTACCTCGACCCTCCGGGAAGGGCCCACTCGGGCTACGAACGCGTCCACGGCGACTATCAGAGCGTGGCCGAGCCTCGGGCGAAGAACTTCGCCGGGGGCTCTCCCGTGGCAGACGTGGGGTTGTCCCCCATAAGCAGGACCGTTCCACCGCGGACACCCCAGGATGGACCGGGTGGACCGATCCTCGTGATCGCCTCCTCCATCAACCCGTTCACTTACTATTACGCCGAGATTCTCAGGACGGAAGGGCTCGATGAGTTCGCTGTCCTGGGCATCGCCGACATCACGCCGGCCGTTCTCGCGGACTACGACATCGCGATCCTCGGCGAGATGTCGTTCACGACCGCGCAGGTCACCATGCTCACCGACTGGACGAACGCTGGCGGGACCCTCGTGGCCATGCGGCCGGACGCGCAGCTCTCCGGGCTGCTCGGCATCACGCCGGCGGCCGGGACGCTCTCCGACAAGTACCTGCTCGTGGACACGACCTCGGGTCCGGGCCTGGGGATCGTCGGGCAGACGATCCAGTACCACGGCACTGCGGACCTGTACACCCAGAGCGGAGCGACCGCGGTCGCGACGCTCTACTCGGACGCGACGACCGCGACGGCGAACCCGGCGGTCACACTGCGCGCCGTGGGCGAGAACGGCGGGCAAGCGATCGCGTTCACCTACGACCTCGCGCGTTCGGTGGTCTACACCCGCCAGGGCAACCCGGCGCGGGTGGGACAGAAGCGCGACGGCCAGATTCCGCCGATCCGCTCCGACGACCAGTTCTTCGGCAACGCGTCGTTCGACCCGCGGGCCGACTGGGTGGACCTGGGCAAGGTCGCGATTCCGCAGGCCGACGAGCAGCAGCGTCTGCTCGCCAACGCGATCACCCTCGGCAACCTGCACCGCAAGCCGTTGCCGCGATTCTGGTACCTCCCCAAGGGCCTCAAGGCGGCGATCGTCGAGACGGGCGACGACCACGGCGACGCCGGCATGCAGCCGCGTTTCGACACCTACATCGGCGAGAGCCCGGCCAACTGCTCGGCGCCCGATTGGGAGTGCGTGCGCGCCACGGGCTACCTGTACGTCGGATCCACGTTCACGGACGCGCAAGCGCTCTCCTACACCAACGCTGGATTCGAGGTGGCGCTCCACGTGAACACCGACTGCGTCAACTTCACCCAGGCGCAGTACCAGGACTTCATCACGAGCCAGATGGCCACGTTCCACGAGCGGTTCCCGAGTATCCCGTTGCCGGCGACCAACCGGAACCACTGCGTCGCGTGGAGCGACTGGAGCATGACCGCCGAGGTCGAGGCGCAGAACGGCATCCGATTCGACACGAACTACTACTACTGGCCTTCGAGTTGGATCCAGGACCGCCCCGGTATGTTCACGGGATCGGGGTTCCCGATGCGCTTCGCGAAGCTCGACGGGACGATCATCGACTGCTTCCAGGCGTCCACCGAGATGCCGGACGAGTCGGGCGAGACGTTCCCCGCGTTCTGCGACGCGCTCCTCGACAGGGCCACCGGGCCCGAGGGGTATTACGGAGTCTTCACCACCAACATGCATTTCGACCACGCGAGCCACGCGGGCTCGAACGCGATCGTCGCGTCGGCACAGGCCCACGGGGTGCCGGTGGTCTCGGCCAAGCAGATGCTCGACTGGCTCGACGGGCGGAACGGCTCCTCGTTCGGGAACATCACCTGGAGCGGAGGCGTCCTGGGATTCACGGTCTCGGCGGGCGCCGGCGCCCGGAACATGGAGGCCATGGTCCCGACGGCGTCGGCCGTCGGCGTCCTCACGGGAATCGTGCGCGACGCGGCGCCCCTCGACTTCCGGAGGGAGACGATCAAGGGGATCGAGTACGCGTTCTTCCCGGCGACCACCGGGAGCTACCAGGCAACCTATGCGCCCGACCTGACGCCACCCGGCGTCACCGAAGTGAGCGCGACGCCTCACCCCGACGGCACGGCAGCGATCAGGTGGACGACGAACGAAGCATCCGACTCGCGCGTCGACTACGGCACGGCGCAAGTTTCGCTCGCGCTCAACGCGAGCGATGCGACGCTGGTGACGAGCCACAGCATCACGCTCGGCGGCCTCTCGCCTGCCACCACGTACTACTACCGCGTGACGTCGAAGGACGCGGCGAACAACTCCGTCACGGAACCCCTCGTGACGTCGGATCCTCTCAGCTTCGCCACGCCGGCGCAGATCTGCTTCACCGATGCCACGTCGGCCGATTTCGCCGCGGGCACGACCGGCGCCTCGACGGCCGTGGCCGAGACCGGCGACGGGGAAGTGATCCTGGCGCCGTCCGAGGGAGCGGAGTTCTCGGGGACCAGCATGCCGGCCGGCTGGTTCACCTATCCCTTGACCGGCGGCGGGGCAACCGTCTTCGGGGGCGTCGTCGTCGTGGACGGTGCGCGGATCAATACATCGCGCGTCGGCGACCTGACGCCGGGTGGCGGGCCGCGCTACGGGCCGGGGCGGGCCCTCGAGTTCGACGCGACGTTCGTGGCCGCACCGTGGCAACATGCCGGCTTCGGTGGCGGAAACGACGTCCTCCCCGACGGGATGTTCGACATCTCGCCGTGGGCGATCTTCAGCACGGGCAGCGGGGGCGCCAGCCTGCTCGCGCGCACTTGGAACGGTGGTTCGTTCCACGACGTGGACCTCGGCGCGAACTGGCTCAATGCGCGCCATCGCTTTGGGATCGAGTGGCGGACGGACGGCTTCGTCGACTTCCTGATCGACGGAGCCCTCGTCTCGTCGCACAGCGGTGCGGGTTACGAAGCGATCACGACGGCGATGCGCCCGGGAGCGAGCGACTACAACAACGGCGGACCGACACTGACGTTGGACTGGATTCGGATGAGTCCCTACCCTGCGTCGGGAACCTATGGGTCCCGGATATTCGACGGCGGAACGGTGCGCAACTGGGGAGCAATCACGTGGACGGCCGATCTGCCCGCGGCGACCGGGCTGTGGATCTACGTGCGGACCGGCAACACGTCGATGCCCGACGGGACCTGGACGCCGTACGTGCTCGTGCCTTCGTCGGGATCGACGATCGGCGGCGCCTCGCGCTACCTGCAGTACCGCGCCGACCTGAGCACCGCGGATCCGGATCGGACGCCGGCGCTGCGGGAGGTATCGATCTCTTGCGAGACGCTTCCCGACCTCACGCCGCCGTCGGTGGCCGCGCGCTCGCCGTCGCCGGGCGCGACCGATGTCCCCGTGGGAACACAGGTCGTAGTGACGTTCAGCGAGCCGATGAACGGCGCGACCCTCACGGCGTCCACGGTGCGGCTGAGAGCGCAAGGCGCCGCGATCGACGTGTCCGCGACGGTGACCCCCTCCGGAGCAACCGCCGCGCTGACGCCCATAGCACCTCTGATGTCCGCAACCGTGTACACCGTGACCGTGGAGCACATGGTCGAGGATCTGGCCGGCAACGCTCTCGGCGCCGACGACGTCTGGACCTTCACGACCGCCGTCCAGGTCTCGTGCCAGACCGACACGACCGCTCCGGATTTCGCCGCAGGAGACGCCGGCGGCGGAACGTACGTGGCGCAGACCGGCGACGGCGAGGTGACCTTGGAGCCCGCATTGGGCGAAGAGTTCTCGGGAACGGCGGTTCCGACGGGGTGGTCGAGCCTTCCGTGGACCGGCGGCACGACCACGATCTCGAACGGCGTGGCGACCGTGGACGGGGCCTACTTCCGGGCGAACGCGGTCTACGCGCCCGATCACACCCTTGAATTCTCAGCGACCTTCGGCGCGCAGACCTTCGAGCAGGCCGGATTCGCCGTCGCGTTCAACGGCGGCGAGCCGTGGGCGATGTTCAGCACGGGGCCCACGACGGGTCAACTCTACGCTCGGACGAACAGCGGCGCATCGTCCCACGACGTGCTCAATCCCGGAAGCTGGGTCGGGGCGACCCACAGGTTCCGGATCGACTGGGGTGCCGCGAGCGTCGTTTATTCCATCGACGGAGCCGTCGTCCATACCGAAACCGCGAACGTGCCGACGACGAGCATGCGGCCCATGGCGAGCGACTACAGTTTCGGCGGACCGGTCATCCGTGTCGACTGGATGCGAATGAGCCCGTATCCCGCCGCCGGCTGGTTCGTGTCCCGCGTCTTCGACGGGGGGGCCGGGGCGACGTGGCAAACCCTGACCCCGAGCGGCGACCTACCCGAAGGAACGGCGTATGCGTTCGAAACTCGCACCGGCGCGACCCCGACTCCCGACATCTCCTGGTCGTCGTTCGCCGCGGTGTCCGGCACTTCAATCCCGACTCCGATCGGCCGCTACCTCCAGTACCGGGCGACGCTGACGACGACGAGCGGGGCTGCAACCCCCGAGTTGGCCGCCGTGGCGGCCTGCGGGGTCAACTGCGTTCCCGTCGATTGCGACGACGGCGATCCATGCACCCAGGATTCATGCAGCGCTGGGGTGTGCGCCCACTCGCCGATCGTATGCGTGGCTTCGGATCCGTGTCACCTCGCCGGCGTCTGCAATCCGGAGACCGGCGTCTGCTCCAACCCGGCGAAAGCCGACGGCTCCGCTTGCGACGACGGCAATGCCTGCACGCGGAGGGACGGCTGCCAGTCGGGTGTCTGCACCGGTGCGGACCCGGTGGTGTGCAGGGCGCTCGACCCGTGCCACGACGTCGGCATCTGTGATCCGGCCACGCGTGTGTGCTCGAACCCGGCGAAGGCCGACGGTGCCGCTTGCGACGACCGCAACGCTTGCACGGCAAACGATGTCTGCACCGGCGGAACCTGCGGCGGGACACCGGGCGACACCTGCCCATCGTTCGTCTGCGGAGAGCACGAAGGAGCCGACCTCCAGATGCAGCGGGAACGGTGGTTCACGAGCCACCGACTCGATCCGAACGGCCGCTTTTCACCGGACGCGCGGAATCTCGCTCTCGCGCAGATCGACGAGAACGTCCGCAAGGGTATTTTGCGCACGTCTCAAGTGCGCCGGATCCCCGGAGAGAGCTGGATGCCCATGGGCCCTGCGCCGCTCTTCAGCGCCGGAAGGAAGTGGGTGGGGCGGGTGACGGCGATCGCGATCCATCCCACAAATCCGAACGTGGCCTACATCGGAGGGGCACGGGGAGGTGTCTGGAAGACCACCGACCACGGCGAGAGCTGGACACCGCTCACCGACGGCCAGGCGTCGCTCGCGACGGGGGCGCTCGCGATCGATCCGCGCGATGCGGAGATCGTCTACGCGGGGACGGGCGAGTCCAACTTGAGCGGCGACAGCTACTACGGGGCCGGAATCCTCAAGTCGACGAACGGAGGTACGACTTGGGCTCTGGTGGGCCAGGAGACGTTCGGGGGCACGAGCGTGAGTCGCATCATCGTCCACCCATCGGATTCGAGCGTCCTCTGGGCTGCCAATACGGATGGATCGGGGGGCTTCATCCCCAGCGTCCCGCCTCGACCCACTGGCTGGAACCCGTGGGGCGTCTGGAAGTCTGCCGATGGCGGGCTGAGCTGGAACAGGGTTCTTGGCAACGTCCAGACAGGCACCGAGACCACGGAAACCAACGACCTCGCGATCGACCCCGACGACCCGGACACGCTCATAGCCGGCGTCTATAACGCCGGCGTCTGGAAGTCGACCGACGGCGGCTCGACCTGGACGCAGAAGACGGCGGGATTGCCGTTATCGTCCGCCATGGGGCGGGTGGCGCTCGCCATCGACCCGGCCGAGTCGGAGACGGTGTACGCCGTCTTCGAGAGCATCACCGACCAGCGACAGCTCGGCGCGTACAGGAGCGACGACGGCGGCGAAACGTGGACCTCGCTACCCAACATCGTTCAAGGCAGCTCGTCGTGCGAGGGAAACGTCCTTGATGACATCTGTACGTACGCCGGCCCCGGCGCCGGCTTCTGCAATTTCGCCCTCGTCATCGCGGTCGCGCCGGACCAATCGGTATGGCTCGGCGGCGTCGGGCTCTGGAGTTCCGTCGACGCCGGGATCACTTGGACGAGCGTCTGTCCGGATCCGGTGCACGTGGACCAGCATGCTCTCGCATTCCGGGGAAACGACGTCTGGCTGGGGAACGATGGCGGCGTCTTCACGACTTCGGACAGGGGCGCGACGTGGACCAGCCGCAACGGCGGCGGCCTGGCGCTCACGCAGTTCTACCCCGGCGCTGCGGCCTACTTCGGGAGCCCCATGGAGATTCTTGGCGGCAGCCAGGACAACGGCTCCCTGAGTCACGAGGGCTCGCTGTCCGAACCCACGTGGTACGAAGCGATGGCGGGCGATGGTGCTTTCCAGGCGATCGACTTTCTCTCACCGGCAACGCGATTCACATCAACCGAGAACCTCTGCGTCTCGAGAACGACCAACGGCGGAGCATCCTGG
The DNA here is from genome assembly GCA_020073205.1 of Terriglobia bacterium. Classification (NCBI taxonomy): domain Bacteria; kingdom Pseudomonadati; phylum Acidobacteriota; class Terriglobia; species Terriglobia bacterium. Next base: position 41,818 of record JAIQFR010000004.1, on the reverse strand, counting down.
ACGCAGGCCGATAACGGCCTGGAAGACGCCGCGAACCGGACCCGCACGGCGTTCATCTCTCCGCTCGTGATGTGTCCGAACGACCCGCGGATCCTCATCGCGGGCAGCAGAACGGCCTGGCGCACCGCCGATGGCGCAAGCAACTGGTCGCGCGACAGGGACGGTGATCTTCCGGATGGGCAATTGATACAGGCGATGGCCTTCGCTCAATCGACCGGCGACTGCAATACGTACTTCGCGGGGACCGACAAGGGACGCGTGTATCGCCGAACAGCGCTGTTCGGCGTGTTACGGGAATGGGACGACATCACCTCGACACTGCCCGTCAATCCGGCCGGAGGGGGAATCAACGACATCGCCGTGGACCGGAACGCCGCCGGGGTCGTGATCGTGGGGCTCTCCGGATTCGGCACGCGCCACGTCTATCGCACGACCAACGCCCTCGCGTCACCCGCGGTGGTGACGTGGGCCGCGATCGACCCGGGAATCCCCGATAACCCGGTCAACGCGGTGCTCATCGACCCGAACGACTCGAGCATCATCTACATCGGAACGGACGTCGGCATCTTCCGCAGCACGGATGGAGGAGTCACCTGGGGAACTTTCATGCTCGGCCACCCGAACGTGGCCGTCTTCGACCTCGTCGCCAGCCCCCCCGCGCCAGGCAGCCCCACGGATATCCTCTCGTTCACCCACGGACGGGGCGTCTATCGGCTGGCGACCAACAACATCTGGGGCGGCCCCGACGTGATCAGCGATGGAGGGACCTACGGCCTGGCGCGGGATATCCAGTGCACCGACTGCGTGAATGCCTGCGTCAACATCACCGCGAGCGACGTCGTGCTGGACTGCGGCGGAAGGACGATCATGGGGACCGCGCCTCCGTCCGTTCCGAATTGCGGTATCGGCGTGAAGGTAGCGGCCGATGCGAAGAACGTCACCGTCCGGAACTGCGTCATTCGCGACTTCCCGCGTGGGGTCCACGTCGTCGCCGGAGCCGATCACCAAGACAGTCTCGTCGAGGACAACATGATCGAATCGTGCTTGGATCAAGGAGTCCTCTTGGATGGCGATTACGCCTACAATACCGTCGCCAACAACACGTTCGAGGACAACGAGACGGGCGTCTGGATCCACTCGAGCTGGAACACCATCACCGGGAACACCATTCGGGACAGCCATTACGACGGTGTCGTCATCGACCGATCCTCCTACAACACGATCGTCAACAACTTCGTTCGTCAGAGCGGAGTGGATGGAATGACCATCACCGCTCTGTCGGGTGGCAACGCCATCTACAACAACTACTTCGACGAAGGAACGAACGTCTTCTTCTCCATGTGGAACCTGGGCGTTCCGACCGTATATTGGGACACGACCCCAGAGGACGGAAGCCGGATCTACTCTCCCGGATCCAAGATCGGCGGCAACTACTGGACCCGCTATTCGGAGGTCTGCGCCGACACGGACACGGATGGGTTCTGCGACGATCCTTACTACTTGGAGGACCATGGCTGTAACTGCAACGTCGACCGCCACCCGCTCAGCGACAAGTATCGCTGTCCGGACGGCACGACCGTCGGAGCATGCTCCATTCAGCGACCGCTCTTTTGTTCCGCGAGCGGCCCGTTGGAGGATTGCACCGTGTGCGGATGCCCCGGATTCATGAGGTGCACCGGAGATGGCAGTTGCAAGGTGAGAATGCCTCCAGTTGTCTTGCCACCTCCCGGGGATCTCAAGCCCAGAAGACGAGGAGGTCGAACCGGATAGGCCGACCGCCCGAGTCGGAGCGAGGGGCTCGCCGGTAGGCGATCGAGCTGTGCCGTAGGGCCCGACCTCCGAAGGTCCGTTTCTCCGAAAATGCGTACGTCGACCGGCGGATTCAGGACTGGTAGGGCGCTGTTCAAGAGGGTTCCAATGAAGCTCCCCTCGGTGCGGTACCTCATCGACAACGCAGCGCAGGCCTTCCTCCGCTTCCCTTACCCCCTTGTCGTCGCGGCTTCCGCGTGCCTCCTTCTCTGGTGGCTGGTGGGCCAGCATGACCTCGACCTCGCCTGGTTGAAGCTGCTCCTGACCCTGTCGCTGGGCGTCCCGTTGACGTTCTCCCTCACTCTCATGAAGGAGAGGCCGCCCTTCGCGAAGCGGGTCCCCTCCATCGTCTACGGGCCGCTCGGATTCCTGCTGATGGGCGTGCTGCTCGTCACGCTGTACCGGCACCACGCCCCCAACTTCTCGATCTACTACTTCCAGTGGCTGGTCCCTTCCGTCGTCCTGGTCTCCTTCGCGGCGTACTTCGGATACGGGGAGACCAACGGTTTCTGGCACTTCAACGAGCGCCTCGTGACCCGGGTCCTGCTGTCGGGGCTCTACACCCTGGTCTTCTTCGCCGGCGTGTCCGTGGTCCTGCTCTTCCTCGACAAGCTGCTGGGCGTGGAAATCAAGCCCGAGGCTTACGCGCGGCTCTGGATCTTCGCGGCGTACGTGTTCCTTCCCTGGCACTTCCTCGCGGGCGTCCCCCGCGACTTCGGGGAGCTGGAGCGGGACGGCTCCTACCCGAAGGCCGTCAAGGTCTTCGCCCAGTACCTGCTGGTCCCGCTGGCCACGGTCTACTTCGCCATCCTGTACGCGTACCTGGGCAAGATCCTCATCACCCAGCAATGGCCCTCGGGCTGGGTCGCATGGCTCACCACGTCGGCCTCCATCCTGGGGCTCGTCACGCTCCTGCTCTTCTTCCCCGCCAGGGATCGGGAGGGAGAATCCTGGATCGCCAAGTACTCGAAGGGGTTTTGTATCAGCGCCCTGCCCCTGCTCGGAATGCTCCTCGTCTCGATCTACAAGCGCACGGACCAGTACGGGCTCACCGAGCGCCGCTATTTCCTGGTCGTACTGGCCCTGTGGCTCGTCGGCATGTTCCTGTACTTCATCTTCTCGAAGCCACCGGACATTCGCTGGGTGCCCGCCACCTTCTGCGCCGTGGCGGCGCTGACCTCCTCCGGTCCCTGGGGCGCCGACGACGTGTCGTTCAGGAGCCAGAGGGCGCGGCTCATGGGCCTGCTGGAGAAGAACGGGATGTGGGTCGCCGGGAAAGCCGTGAAGGCCGGGAAGGAGGTGTCGTGGGAGGACCGCAAGCAGATCAGCGCCTGCCTGGACTACGTGGGCGAATACCACGGATTGATGCGGCTCCAGCCGTTGTTCCGGGAAGACCTGAGACCCGCGGCCGACAAGCTCAAAGGGCATTACGGGAACACCAGCGACGCCACGGTCAAGGTCATGGGTCCTCTGGGCGTCGAGTACGTTGCGGCGAGGGCTGCCTCCCCGGGCGATGGGAAGCATTTCAGCTACAAGGTGAAGCGCGGCGAGCCGCTGGACGTGGAGGGGTATGCGACCGTATACCGCTTCGACTACTTCTACGGAGGGACGTTCCAGCCCTGCCCCACCAAGGGAAATCAGGTGACGGTCGTCTCCGGCTCGACCACGGCGATCCGGCTCTGCAGGGAAGGCGCGGGGCAGCTGGGTCCGCCGCTGGACGACATGCTGAGGCGTTTGGCGAAGAAGTACCCCACCGGTGGCTCCCAGGAGGACGTGCCCCAGGAGCTGATGACGACCGAAGGAAACGGAATGAAGGTCTGCTTTCAATCGCTGAACGGCGGTCCGAAGGGGAAGGAGAAATCGCCCGCTACCATCGACGGAAGCGGCATCCTCCTCCTGAAGAGGCGATGAGGGCTCCCCGCGGGTTAAGATCTACCCGCGGGCCTCGGGCCGGAACGACGCAGGCCTCGGGCGGTCGGGGAGGAATCACATGCGGTCAATTCTTAGAAGCATCGTAGCTATCGTTGTCGGTTTCGTGCTGGCGAGCGTCGTCATGATGGTGGTCGAGTCGATCAACGGCCACCTCCTCTATCCCGAGATGGGCAAGCTCGCGAGGGGCACGACGGACCGGGAGGCGATCCGAAGCCTCTTCGCAAGCGCTCCTGTCGGTGCCCTCCTCGTCGTGGTCCTCGGCTGGGGCCTCGGCAGCCTGGCGGGCGGTTTCGCCGCGGCCTGGATCGGCAAGCGGTCTCCCGTTCTCCATGCGTTGGTCGTCGGGGGACTCCTCACGCTGGCAGGCATCGCTACCAACCTGATGTTGCCTCCCCCGCTCTGGTTCTGGATCGCAGGTCTCGTCGTGTTCCTCCCGGCGGCCTGCGCCGGTGCGCGGGTCGCTCCCCGGAAGGCGGCGTAGTGGGCCGCCTCCCCGGGCGGCAAAGAACATTCCTCCCGGAATGAGCCCATTCGCCTCGGCCATGGCCAATTCGTCGAACCGCTTCGATGGAATCGATGGAGGTATCCCGTCGATGAAGTACCACCACATCGGGATTCCCACGCGGACGCCGCAACGCGGGGAGACGTACCTTGCGAATTACGGGGTGTTCTGTACCGATCACGAGAGCAACCCTTTCGGCATTCAGTGGATGCGGTACGAAGAGGTTTGTCCGCTCCCGGAGCTGGTGAAGACGGTTCCGCACGTGGCGTTCGAGGTGGACGATCTGCAGCGGGCTCTCGCCGGGCAGGAGATCCTCATCCAGCCGAACAGCCCTTCGCCGGGTGTCCTCGTGGCCTTTGTCGTGTGCGATGGCGCGCCCGTCGAATTCCTGCAATTCCTGAAGTGAAGAGGGGAATCCACCTCCGATCCTCGAATCAGACCTAGCCCCGCATCCCGGTTGGACGGGCGGAGCACTCCGGCGTATGTTCCGGAGCAGCAGGTTCCTCCAGCGACCGACGATACCGCGAGGCTTCGTGTGTCCTACGTAGGCGTGGATATCGGGAGCCTGACCGTCAAGGTGGCGGTCGTGCGAGGCCGCGCCAGGGACGCCAAGGTGGTGCCCCACCAGGGCCGCCCGCTCGAGGTCCTCGACGAGCTGCTCGCAGGGGCCGAATTCAGGGACGCCGAGTACTTCGGCGTGTCCGGCCACCTGGGGCACATCCCGGAGGTCGCCGCCATCCAGCGGGCGCTGCGCGAGGCGGAGGGCGACTTCGACGCGGTGGCCTCGCTCGGGGGGGAGTCCTTCCTGGTCTACCTGCTCGAGGGTGCGAGCATCACGAGCGTCCTCTCGGACAACAAGTGCGCGGCGGGGAGCGGCGAGTTCTTCGTGCAGCAGATCGGCCGGATGGGGCTGGGATTGGACGAGGCGATCCGGCTCTCGTTCTCCGGCAAGGTCGTGCCGCTGGCCTCGCGCTGCTCGGTGCACTGCAAGTCGGACATCACGCACAAGCTCAACCGCAAGGAGGCCGCTCCCGAGGACATCCTCCACAGCCTCCAGGACAGCATGGCGAGCAAGGTGATCGCGCTCCTCGAGAAAGGGCAGCGCGAGCTCCGGCGCGTGCTCCTGATCGGCGGCGTGGCGCGCAGCGCGGCGCTCGTGGCGGCGCTGCGGGAGAAGCTCGCCGCCACGCGGTTCGTCGTGCTGCCGGAAAGCCCCTGGTTCGAGGCCTGGGGGAGCGCGTTGCTGGCTCGCGACGAGCCGCTCCACCGGTCGCCGAAGATCGCGCGCCAGCCGGATCTCGGCAGCCTCCCGCCGCTCCGCCGCTACGCGGACCGCGTGGAGTTCATCGCCGCGCCCCCCCGGCAGGCACCGCCCGACGGCCCGCTGGTCCTGGGAGTGGATGCGGGGTCGACCACGACCAAAGCGGTCCTGCTCGATCCGGCGACCCGCCGCGTCGTCGCATCGCACTACGCGCGGACGCTCGCCGACCCCGTTTCGGCGGCGCGCGAGTGCCTGCGCGCTCTCGCCGTAGAGGTCGGGAATCGCCCCGTCGGCCTCGCCGCCACCACCGGCTCGGCCCGGGAGCTGGCCGGCGCCTACCTGGGCACCGGCCACGTCTACAACGAGATCTCGGCCCACGCGGCGGGGGCGACGCACTTCGACCCCGAGGTGGACACGATCTTCGAGATCGGCGGCCAGGACTCCAAGTACATCCGGCTGCGCAACGGCGTTCCCGTCGACTACGCCATGAACGACGCCTGCTCGGCGGGCACCGGCTCCTTCCTGGAGGAGAGCGCCCAGGGCGATCTCGGCATCCCGGTCTCCGAGATCGCCGGCGTGGCGCTCGGCGCCCCGCTCCCCGCGCGATTCAAGGGAACCTGCGCGGCGTTCATCAACTCCGACATCCGCGCCGCGCAGCAGCAGGGCCACTCGCGCGAGAGCGTCGTCGCCGGCCTGGTCTACGCGATCGCCGACAACTATCTCAACAGGGTCAAGGGGCCGCGCCCCGTGGGCAAGAAGGTGTTCCTGCAAGGCGGGGTCGCCCTGAACCGCGCCGTCGGGCACGCCTTCGCCCAGATCGTCGACCGCCAGGTGGTGGTCCCGCCCGCCCCGGAGCTGCTCGGAGCGCTCGGCGTCGGGCTACTGGCCCTCGAGCGCGCCGGCGGCTCGCTCGGCGACGCGACCGACCTCCTGGCACTGGCCGCGCCGGAGATGAAGCTCGCCGGCCGGTTCACCTGCCGAGCCTGCAAGCTGTACTGCGGCATCGACCGTTTCGAGGTGGCCGGCCGGCGATTCCCGTTCGGCGGCCGCTGCAGCCTGTTCGAGAGCGTGTGGAAGAGGGAGGCTCGAACCGCCGCTGCACCCGACCTGGTCGAAGCGAGAGCCGATTTGCTGTTCGGCCGCTCCCTAGGCGGGACGGTGGAGCGGGGGAACCGCATCGGCATTCCGAGGGCGTTGACGACGCACTCGCTCTTCCCGCTGTACTCGACGTTCTTCGCCGCCCTGGGCATGGAGGTCGTGCTGTCCGACGTGGATCGGCGCGGAGAGCTGAAGTCTTATTCCGGCTTCTGCTTTCCCGCGCAGATCGCGCACGGCGCGGTGCTCGACCTCGCGCGCCGGGGGGTGGGCCTGGTCTTCCTCCCGCACGTGGTGCGCATGCCCCAGACCGGCCCCTGCAGGGACTCCTTCCTGTGCCCGATCACCCAGGCCGGCCCCTACTTCCTGGCCAAGGCGTTTCCCGACACGCGCTTCCTCTCACCGGTGTTGGATTTCGCCGGCGGCTACCGGTCCAGCTCGGCGCTCGTGGAGTCGGCCGTGCGCGATCTCGGGTTCCCCCGCGAGGCGGCCGAGCGAGCCTGGGCGGCGGCGGTGCGCGCCCAGACGGAGGTGGAGCGCGCGCTGAACGAGCTGGGGCGACGGGCGCTCGACGAAGCGGTGGCCGAGGGGGGGCCGGCGATCCTGCTCGCGGGGCACAGCTACAACGCCTTCTCGGCGGCGGCCTCGCAGTCGGTGGGAAAGAAGCTCTCCAGCATGGGCGTGAGGGTGATCCCCGCGGATTGCCTCGCGCCGGTCGGCGACGGGCCGACCGCGTGGCACTTCGCCAACCAGATCATGAACGCGGTGGCGCTGGCCAAGCGGAATCCCAACGTCTTCCTCGTCTGCGTGGGCAACTACAGCTGCACCATCGACGCGTTCACCCACTCGATGCTCGCGTCCGAGCTGGGCTCGAAGCCGCACCTGATCGTCGAGATCGACGCCCACACCGCCGATGCCGGGGTCCAGACCCGCCTCGAGGCGTTCCTCGACATCGTCCGGAACTACCGCGAGTCGCAGGCCACCCGCTCACGGCCCTTCACCCCGTGCCGGCTCGCGTCGAACGGGCGGATCGTCAGGTCGAACGGCGAGATCGTTCCGCTCACCGACCCGCGGGTCAAGCTGTACTTCCCCAACTTCTCCCGGTACCACGGCGAGGCCATCGGCGCGGCCGCTCGCTGGCTCGGCCTCAACGCGGGGGAGATCATGCCGCTGGACCGCGGCCAGCTCGACCGGGGCCTCCAGCACACGTCGGGCCGCGAGTGCCTCCCCCTTCCCATCTGCATCGGCCAGCTCCTTCGGGTCCACGAGGGGCGCCGGCCGGGGGAGATCGCGGGCTTCTACATGCTGCGCGGCGGCGCGCCTTGCGTCGTGGACTGCTACATGGGGTACTTCGAGCGGTTCATCGCGGAGCAGCGGCTGCCGGACCTCTTCCTCCTCAATCCAGGGCGGGACAACGGCTTCCTCGGGCTCGCCGAGGCGGCTCTGGCACGGCATCTGTCGGCGGCGATCCTGGCGGCGGACATCCTCGTGGAGATCGAGCAGGTCCTGGCGGTCGTCGGGGCGCCCGGCAGCGTCGCTCGGCTCCGGGGGGAGTGGTTGCGGCTCGTCAACGGGGCCGAGTCTCTCGAGAAGTTCCACGCCGGGCTGCCCGCGTTCGTCGATGGGCTGGCGGCGCTGCCGCGCTCGGGGGATCCCCTCGCCTGTCCGCGGGTCGTGGTGACCGGCGACTTCTTCACCCGCTTCAGCCCGTTGTTCATGGAAGGCGTCCACGAGCTCTACGCGAAGCGAGGCATCATCCTCAAGCCGGTCGACCTGAGCGACCTGGTCTTCTACGGCACCTATCAGGGCGTGGCGGGAGCGGCGCAGGGGTGGGGGATGAAGCCGGGCAGCCTGGCGATGGCCAAGGCCTGCACGAGGATCTTAAAGGCCGACGGGAAGCGGTACCTCAGGGACTGGCTCGCCTATCGTCTGGCGAGACGGATCGAGGACTACTACCGCGGGCTCTTCCGCCGGAGCGGGCTCCTCGTGGCCGGGGCGAACGACGTCTCGACGCTGTTCGAGAGTGCGTCCGAGCACGTCTCCCCGAGGATCTATGGCGAGGCCATCCCGACGGTGGGGAAAGGCCTCGAGGCCGAGGGCGAAGGTTACGACGGGATCATCGTCGTCGGTCCGTTCAACTGCCTTCCTTACCGGATCTCGGAGGCCATCCTGAGGCCGCTCAGCCTGAAGGGAGGCATGCCGATCCTGACCTACGAGAGCGACGGCTACCCGGTCCCGCCGTCGTTCGTGAGACAGGTGGACGTCCACATCCAGCAGGTGCTCGAGCACGCGGCGAGGAGCAACTGAGCGCCGGGGCGAGATTCCGCTCAGCTCCCCGACACCGGCACCGTCCCGTCCAGGATCGACACCTTGAGGAGGCTGTCCCCGACGCGGATCTCGTCCTCGTGGTCGAACTTGCGGCGGTCGACGCGGACACCGTTCAGGAACGTCCCGTTCGTGCTGGCGAGGTCCACGAGGTAGAAGTGCTCCGGGCCGAACATCTTGATCTCCGCGTGGCGAGAGGAGACCTTGGGGTCGGACAGGACCAGGTCGGCCTTGCCACGGCCGACGACGTAGCAGCCGCCCTTCGACACGTCGAACACCCTGCCCACGTCGGGGCCCTCGACGACGCGGAAGTAGATCCGCGTGTCGCCCGGCACGATCCCGGCCTTGAGGCGCGGTGCGTGGAGCCGCGGGTCGAGCTCCGTCCCGTCGAGGGGATCTTCCTTCTGGCTCACGATGCCTCCTTCTGCACGGCGCGGCGCCACTCCAGGTCGAGCTTGGGCCGCGGCCACGACCGCACCGACACGTCCAGCGCGTAGCGCTCCCCGGCGGCGACTTCCACGGAGAGCCTCCGGACGAGATCGAGCCTCCCGTCGCCGCTCGTGACGCGGACCGAGAGCTCGTGCGGGCCGGGAGGCAGCCTGAGCGAGTCCTCGTCCGTCTCCCGTCCGTACGACATCAGGCTCCTTCCCGCGATGGCGACCTTCTTCTTGCGCGCGGAAAGGGCCCGGCTCTTGACCTCGCTGCCGTCGGACCAGACCGTCAGGCGCCCGTCCCCGAGGCCGTGCTCGACGCGCATGCCGATGTTCTCCCGCAGCACGGACTCGTGGATGAACGAGCGCACGCGAGCCGCAGCGCTCGGGGCGGCTTCCACGTCGGGGGTCCGGCCCGATGACCGAAACCAGATGGCGCCGCCCAAGGCTCCCACGGCGAGCAGGAGCCCGGCGGCCGCGAGGAGCCGAGGCGAGTTCGCCTCCCGGCACGAAGCGGCGGACGCTACCACCGCGCGCCTCGCTGCCTCCGCGATCCGAGGTGCCCAGACCGCCGACCACGCGGCGGCGCGGGTGCCGGCCCGCTTCGAGCCGCCGGCGATCGCGGCCGCGGCGCGTACGACCCCCACCGCGGCGGCGGAGCCCCATGCCGCCGCCCGATGCTCGATCGCAACCGCTGAATCCGGAGCGGTCCCCTCCGCGGGCCTGGCCGCCCGATCCACGGCCGTCCGCTCCACGACGGTCTTCTCGAGCCGGCCGCCGTTCTTGGCGGGCGCCGTGGCCGACGCCGCGGCGGCACGGAGATCCTCCGCCATCTCCTGTCCCCACCGATGGCGGTGCGCCGGGTCCTTGGACAGGGCTTTCATGACCACGGCTTGCATGGCCGCGGTCAGCTCGGGGCGCAGGCGGCGGGGCGGCGTCGGCTCGACGTGGCAGATCGCGTAGGCGATGGAGGGGAGGTCCGCTCCGTCGAAGGGGCGGGCCCCCGTCAGGAGCGCGTACGTGACGGCGCCGAGGGAGAATAGATCCGCCCTCCCGTCCACGGCGCCGCCGCGGATCTGCTCGGGGGCGGCGTACGCCGGGGATCCGAGAAAGGCGCCCTCCCGGGTGAGGTCCGAGTCTCCGAGCCGGGCGATGCCGAAGTCAGCGAGCCGAACCCGGCCGGCGCCGTCCATCAGGATGTTCGCCGGCTTGACGTCGCGGTGAACGATCCCCTGGCGGTGCGCGTGGTCGAGCGCGTCGGCGACCTGCGCGGCCCAGTCGAGCACCCTGGCCGGGTCGGGGCGGACCCCTCGCTTCAGGTACGCGTCGAGGCTGCGCCCCTCGATGTATTCCATGACGATGAAGGGACGGCCGTCGTTCGCCTGGCCGACGTCGTGAACTGCGACGATGCCGGGGTGCGCGAGCCTCCCGGCGGCGCGCGCCTCGAGGAGGAATCGCCGTTCCCATTCCTCGCGCCTCGCGGGATCGAGGCCGTCGGGGACCCGGAGTAGCTTGACCGCCACCGTCCGGCCGATTCGAGGATCGTTGGCCTTCCAAACCTCGCCCATGCTCCCCGCGCCGATCTTCTCCAGAAGGGAGAAGCGACCGATTGCGGGGTGGGCGGCGACCTCCGGATCGGCTCTGGCCGAAGCGGCCTCGGTGACGTTCGCGGACACCCTGACCTCTCGGGACGAATCCCGAGAGGAAATCTAGGCTCTCGGAATCGTCGGTCAAGGCGCAACGGAGCCGCCACCCATTTGGGTCAGCCGTCGCGCAACCTCACCTGTCCCGGAGCCGTCGGACCAATGAGTGGCTGCCGGTTTAGGGGTGAACGAGCGAATCGTCTCGCGAAGGAAATCCATGGCGGCCTCCTCGCACTCCGATTTTCCGGTTAGGGCAGCGGATTATTTACTAATTAGTAAATATACTGAAAAGACCTAACCAAGTTAGAAAAACAAATTGTATGGGAGTTTGACCACGACGGTTGGAAGGACAGAATTCAATTCATGGTAAACACATTGTAGGCTCGGCGCAGGACTTTCTTTACCGGTCAAGAAAGCGCGACAAGTGCTAAGATGCGGCCATGGATTCCAAAAAGCCGAGGATTCCTCGAAAGCGATTCTCTCCAGACAGCAGCCTTCCGATTCACATCCGAATCGCAAGACGGCGGCGGGCCCTCGGCATGACCGGCCAAGACCTCGCCGACCGAGCCCGGGTGTCGCCGTCGTACATCTCGTTGATCGAGAATGGCGTCAAGGTACCGACCGAGGAGGTCGCGGAGGCGATCGCGGTCGCGCTCGGAGACGGCATCGAGCTCTACCGCGCCTGGGTTCAGTCCGGCCGGATCGGGGACCTCGAGGGCGCGTGGGCTCGCCTCCACAGGGCGAGACAGTACGCCAGCAGTCCGGCGCTGAGGCGTCGGCTCAGCAGCGGCGAGGATCTCGACGCCGTGGCGCACCTATCGCCGGGTCCGGCCGCCGAATCCGAGAGACCAGCGTACGCGATGGAGATGCCGTTCACGCAAGAGGCCAGGCACATCCCGCCTCTCTTGGTGGGGGCCGAGGCGGTGCTGAGTCTTTCGACGAATCCCGTTTCCGAGGCTGGGCCGGCCCTCGTAGAGGTGCCGGTCCTCCGCGAGTGCGCCGATCCAGGTGACGACCAGATCCCGCCCAATCTCGTCGTGGCGGTCCTCCGGCTGGACCCCCTCATCTTCGGTGAGCCTCCCGTTCGCCCCTTCGCCTATCGCCCGAGATACGAAGCGATAGCGCGGGTGCGCGACCTGTTCCAGCCGGGAGATTGGGTCGTTCTCGACTCGCGCCCAAAGGAGCTGGCGGCCGAGCATGTCCACGCCGTGCGGTTCCGGGAGCGAGTCATCCTGAGCCGCGTTCTTGCCAAGCGGGACTCGCTCCTCCTGCTCCCGTCCGAGGGCCGCAGCGACGTCGAGGTGGTGGACCTCCCGCCAGGAGAGCCGTGGGAGCGCCTCGTCGCGGGGTCCCTCGCGGTGACCATCCGTGGTGGAAGCTGACGGGGGGGCGGGGATCCCGGCTCCTGCGAAGATTGGCGGGTGGCAGGGGAGAGGCCTCAGCGTATATATAAGCTGCGCGAGCATGGACTGAATCTTTGAATTTCTATAAGTGAGGTTTCTTAGATGAACCGAACGACGAGGGTGTTGACCGTGGGTGGTCTTCTCCTGGCTCTCGCGCAGGGGTTGGCGATGGCGCAAGCGCAGGAGCAGGAGAAGACGGAACCGCCGAGCAAGGCGGTGTACGTGAGCGAGCCGGTGATTCCCACGCTCACCCCGGCGGTGAGAGACCTGCCCGACTGGAAGCCCGACCCGAGCCTGTTCGGCCTGGAGATGAAGCGGCGCGACGACTACGGCTTCATCCCGTTCCCCTACCCGATCGAGCCCAGGGTGGACCCGCTGCTCGAACTGAACCGGCTCGAGGGAGGGTTGCACGCGGACGGCTTTGACGCGCTCGTCCACAACTACGCGGGGCAGACCTCCTCGGCGTCGCCGCCCGACACCAACGGCGACGTGGGCCTCAGCCACTTCGTCCAGTCGGTCAACCAGAACGTCTCCACGGTCAGGGTGCTGGACAAGGCCACGGGCGCCATCTTGAAGACGTTCACCATGCAGTCGCTGACCACCGCCTCGCCGTGCCGGAACGGATTCTGCGACCCGGTCGTCCTCTACGATCGGATGGCCGATCGCTGGCTCATCACGGAGCTGCCCAGCAGCACCGGCAACGTTTGCGTCTACATGTCGACGTCGGGTGACCCGACGGGGACCTGGTACGCCTACTCGTTCCCGGTCGAGTCCGGCCTCACGGACTACCCCAAGTACGGGGTCTGGCCCCAGAACGGGAACGGCGGATCGTATCTCATGGGGGCGAACGCGGGATCGGGTTCCCGGGATATCTTCGCCTTCGACCGGGCCAAGATGCTCGCGGGGCAGCCCGCGACCTTCCAGAAGTTCTCCGTCGCGAACCTGCCGAATTCCGGATTCCAGATCGTCCTCCCGTCCACCGTCCAGGGGAGCAATCCTCCTCCGGACGGCGAGCCCGCGATCTTCATGCGCCCCCGCGACGACGAGGCCCAGACCGGGGCCAACACGCCGTCGTACGACCTGCTGGAGATGTGGGCGCTTTCGGTGGATTGGGGCACCCCGTCGAACTCGACGCTCACCCCGCTCCCGGCCATCCACATCAGCGACTACGACATGACCCTGTGCGGCATGGGGGGCGTCTGGGATTGCATGCCCCAGCCGGGCACCAGTCAGAAGATCGACCCGATCCGCGAGCCCCTCCACTTCCCCCTCCAGTACCGGAACTTCCTGGGCCGCCAGACGCTGGTCGGCAATTTCCCGGAGGACGTGGACGGGACCGACCATTCGGCCGTGCGCTGGTTCGAGGTCCGGAAGACCGGGTCCGGCGCGTGGGGCCTGTACCAGGAAGGTGTCATCGGAGGCGAGCCCGGCGTTCACCGCTCCATGGGCTCGATCGCGATGGACGGCTCGGGCGACATCGCGATCGGCTACACCCGGACCGGGGGGACGGCTCCCTACTACCCCTCCATCTATTACAAGGGGCGGCTGTCGACCGACCCGCTCGGCACCATGCCGCAGGGGGAGTTCGCGATCCAGGACGCCACCACGTCCAAGACGAACAACAATCGCTGGGGAGATTACGCGGCGATGGCCGTGGACCCGGTGGATGACTGCACCTTCTGGTTCACCACGGAATACGGCGGCTCGGGCGCCACCCGGGTGGCGGCCATGAGGTTCGACGGGTGCGGATGCCTCGCGACACCAGCGGCCCCGGCGGTGTCGGTCACTGCCCCGCAGGACAATCGGATCGACGTGAGCTTCACCGACTCGGACACCGCCACCATCACCCAGTACCTGGTGTACCGCTCCACCGTCTCCGGAGGCCCGTACGCCCTCATTGCCACCGTGCCCGATTCGAGCCCCGGCGTCGCGGATGGCCCCTCGTACACGTACCACGACGACACGGTGAGCGGAGGCAGCTGGTACTACTACCTGGTGCGGTCGAACGACGGCGGCCCGTGCACGTCGGCGGTCCAGAGCGAAGCCAGCGCGCAAGCGACGGGGCAGTGCCTCCTGGCGCCGTCCTTCACGGGCCTCGCGACCGTGGACAACCCCGGGAACACCACTTGCACGCTGAACCTGAGCTGGAGCCCGGCGACCTCGGTCTGCTCCGGGAGCGCGACCTACAACGTCTACCGGAGCACGACGCAAGGCTTCGTGCCCGCTCCCGCGAATCGGATCGCCACGGGCGTCTCCGGCACGACCTACGCCGACGCGATCGACATCGCGAGCGGCACGACCTACTACTACGTCGTCCGCGCGGTGGAGAGCGTCAACGGTGCCGAGGATACCAACACGACGCAGAAGAACGACTGGCCGACGGGACCGTTCTCGGTGACCAGCTGGACGGATATGTTCGAAGGTCCGCAGTCCGGCGGCGGCTTCGACCAGCCGGGCTGGACTCACTTCATCTTCAACGGTTCAACGAACTGGGCCTGGAGCACCTCCCAGAAGCACGACGGGTCGCACTCCTGGTACGCGGCCGACGTGGCGACGCGATCCGAGAAGGTGCTGGTGAGCCCCGCGTTCGGGGTAGGGACGGGCACGACCCTCACCTTCTTCCACACGTACGCCTTCGACGGCTCGAGGACCGATTGCTTCGACGGCGCCACGCTGGAGTACCTGATCGCCGGGGCGGGATCGTGGACCGTGTTTCCGACCGCGGATTTCACCTCCGGGGTCTACACGGGCACGATCAACCCGAACTTCTCGAACCCGATCGGCGGCGCGCCCGGCTGGTGCGGGGGCACCATCGGCCCGATGGGCCAGGTTGCGGTGAACCTCAGCGGCGACCCCGATCTCGCGGACAAGACGATTCAGGTCCGGTGGCACGAGGGCGACGATTCCACCACCGCCTCCTCGGGCTGGTACGTGGACACCGTGTCCGTCGCCAACGCGCGGACGGCCGCCACCTGCTTCACGGGAATCATCTGCACGGCTCCCGGCGCGCCGACCCTCACGGCCGCCACGGGCAACTGCGCGGGCGTGAGCCTGTCGTGGGACGCGGGGTCGGGCTCGACCGTCGCCTATGACCTGTTCCGGGGAACGGCGGCGGGCGGCCCCTACACGAAGCTGAACGGCCTGCCGATGACGGGAACGTCGTACACCGACGCCACGGCCGTGGGCGGAACTCCCTACTACTACGTGCTGCGGGGCGCGTGCGATCTCGGCGGCGTCACCGAATCGGGCTACGGCAACGAGCTGTCCGCGACCGCGATAGCCGAGGGGGGGGCTTGCAGCGACGGCAACGCCTGCACCCAGACGGACACCTGCCACAACGGCGGCTGCGTCGGAGCCAACCCCGTGATCTGCCCGGCGCCCGATCCCTGCCACGACGCGGGCACTTGCGTCACCGGCACCGGCATCTGCTCCAATCCGGCGAAGCCGAACGGCACCGCGTGCGACGACGGGATCCTCTGCACGGACGGCGACACGTGCCAGGCCGGCACTTGCGTGGGCGGACCGCTGATCCCCCCACCGGTCGATACGACCGCTTTCCAATTCGACAGCGACGCCTACATGAGCTGGTACCCCGTGGACCTGACCACGGGCTACGACGTGGTCCGGGGCTCGCTCGCGGCCCTTCGATCCGGCGGGTTCGCGGCGGCGACCAGCGTGTGCCTGGCCCAGGAGATCCCGGACACGTTCCTGTACGATTTCGATCTCCCTGCCGTGGGAACTGGATATTGGATCCTGGTCCGCGCCTACAGTCCTTGCGGGCTCGGGACCTACGACGACATGTCGCCGTCCCAGGCCGGCTCGCGGGACGCCGCCATCGCGGCCTCACCGAACGCGTGTCCGTGATCGGCCACTAGGGGAGCGCGCGCGAGCGCGCCCTCCGACCCCTGGAAGGGTGCGGACATGCGGGCCAGAACGAACAGGGCGCTGTTCCCTGGGGTGTTGCTGCTCGCCCTCGTCCCGGTGATGGCCGTGGCTGGGGAAGAGTCCAAGACGGAGCCGCACCGCCGGCCGGTCTACGTGAGCGAGCCGGTCGTGCCCACGGTCACGCCGGCCGTCAGGGATCTTCCTGACTGGACGCCCGATCCCGACCTCTTCGGTCTGGAGGTGAAGGATCGCGGGCACAATGGCTTCATTCCGATGCTCTACCCGCTGAAGCCGTCCGTGGATCCGCTGCTGGAGCGGCAGCACCGCGGGGCGCCGGGGTTGCCCGACTCGTTCGGCACCCCCCTTCATAACTATGCCGGCCAGTCCTCCGTCGTGTATCCCCCCGACACGAACGGCGATGTCGGCCCCGCCCATTTCGTTCAGGCGATGAACCAGGGGGTCTCCACGGTTCGCATCTATGCCAAGAGCACGGGAGCTCCCCTGAAGACCTTCACGATCGAATCGTTGGCGTCCGCTTCCCCCTGCAACAGCGGCTTCTGCGACTCGATCGTGCTCTACGACCGAATGGCCGACCGCTGGCTGGTCAGCGAAGGGTCGAGCGATGCGTCGATCTCAGGAGCCCTCTGCGTCGCCATCTCGGCGTCGGGAGACCCGTCGGGCGCGTGGTACTCGTACAGTTTTCCCCTGCATGACCTGCCGGACTATCCCAAGTACGCGGTGTGGCCTCAAAACGGCAACGCAGGGTCCTACCTCCTGGGAGTCAACAACGTCGATTCCGTCGACCACAGGGACCTCTTCGCCTTCGACAGGGCCAAGATGCTCGCGGGGCAGCCGGCGACGTTTCAGCAGTTCTCGGTGCCTGCCTTGCCGAACTTGGGGTTCCAGGTGGTCCTGCCGGGCACCCAGCAGGGGAGCACGCCTCCGCCCGACGGGGAGCCCGCGATCTTCGCGCGGCCTCGCGACGACGAGGTGCAGGACGGCGCGAGCACGCCGACCCAGGACCTCATGGAGATGTGGGCTCTTTCGGTGGACTGGACGACGCCCGAAAACTCCACGCTGGACCCGCTACCTCCCATTTCCATCGGCGACTACGACATGACCCTGTGCGGGTTGGAAGAGGACGGCTGGGCCTGCATGCCCCAGCCCGGGACGACCGAGAAGATCGACCCGATCCGCGAGCCGCTGCTTCATCCCTTCGTGTACCGGAACTTCGGCGACCACCAGACGCTGGTCGGCACCTTCGCGGAGGACGTGGACGGGACGGACCACGCGGCTCTCCGGTGGTTCGAGCTTCGCAAGCCGAGCGGCGGCTCCTGGAGCCTCTACCAGGAGGGAGTCGTCGGCGGCGAGTCCGGCGTGCACCGCTCGGTAGGCTCGATCTCGATGGACGGCTCGGGCGACGTCGCGATCGGCTACACCCGAACCGGCGACTCCGCGCCGTACTTCCCTTCCATCTACTACACGGGTCGCCTGGCGTCGGACCCGCTCGGCGCCATGCCCCAGGGCGAGCACGTGATCCAGGACGCCACCGACTCCCAGACCAACTCCTTCCGCTGGGGCGATTACGCCTCGATGGGCGTGGACCCGACCGATGAGTGCACGTTCTGGTTCACGACGGAGTTCGGAGGCTCGAGGCAGACCCGGGTGGCGGCGATGCGGTTCGACGCGTGCGGGTGCCCCGTCGCACCGGAGGCTCCCAGCGCGTCCGCGTCGGCTCCGCAGGAGAACCGGATCGACGTGAATTGGGACGACTCGAGCTCTGCCTCCACCACCTACTATCGTGTCTATCGTTCGACGGTCTCCGACGGCCCCTACGAGCCGATCGCAGCGGTGGCCGATTCCAGCCCGGGAGTCGCCGACGGTCCTTCGTACACCTACCACGACGACGCGGTGAGCGGAGGCACGCGGTACTACTACGTGGTGAAGTCCACCGACGGCGGCGCGTGCAGCGCGGCGAGCCCCGAGGTCGGTACGCTTGCGACCGGAGAGTGCCGGTTGGCTCCGACCTTCGCGGGCCTCGCGAGCGTGGTGAATCCGGGCGCCTCGACGTGCACGCTGAATCTGAGCTGGGCTCCAGCAACTTCCGCCTGCTCGGGGACCGTCACGTACGACGTTTACCGGGCCAAGGAGAGCTTCCTGCCGGCCCCGGAGAACCGGATCGCCACGGGCCTCCTCGGAACCAGCTTCAGCGACAGCGTCGATCTGATCGACGGCACGTCCTACTACTACTTCGTCCGCGCCGTGGACGCCAGCGACGGGTTCGAAGACGGGAACCGCGTCCAGCGGGTCGGCACGCCCACCGGAGCCCTCAACAACACGAGCTGGACGGACACCTTCGAGGGCTCGGGGTCGGGCGGTGGCTTCGACCAGGACGGCTGGACCCACCGCGCGGAGTCCGGCTCCACGGACTGGGTCTGGTCCACCGCCCGGAAACACGACGGGGCTCATTCCTGGTTCGCGGCCGACGTGGCGAGCACGTCCTCGAAGGTCCTGGTGAGCCCCGCCTTCGGCGTCGGCTCCACTACGACCCTGAGCTTCTGGCACACGTACAAGTTCGAGGGGACCGTTGGCCAGTGCCACGACGGCGGAACGCTCGAGTACCGCACGTCAGGGCAAGCTTATTGGACGGTGGTGCCGGACTCGGACTTCACGGCCGGCGGGTTCACGGGGACCGTCGATACGAACGGCACGAACTGGATCAAGGGTCTTCGAGCCTGGTGCGGGGGGACCCTCGGCACCATGAGCCGGGTCGAGGTGCATCTCGGCGGGGACGCCAACCTCCTGAACCACACCGTTCAGCTCCGGTGGCACGAAGGCGACGATGCGATCAACGCCTCCTCGGGCTGGTACGTGGACACGGTGACCGTCGACAACGCCATCCTGGAGGGGAGCGCCTGCACGACCGGCCTGGGAACCGTGACGGTCTCGAGCAACGGCCCCATTTGCGAGGGGGCGACGCTGAATCTGACCGCGAGCTACTCCCAGGACGGGGCGACGTACTCCTGGACGGGTCCGAACGGGTTCACGTCCGGTCTGCGGAATCCCTCGATTCCGAGTGCGGGTATGGCGTCCGGGGGGACCTACCATGTGACGGCGACGGGCGCTAATGTGGCGGACGGATCGACGGACGTGACGGTCGCTCCGGAGAGCACGAGCTGCCCGTGGGACCTCTGCCGACAGGGCGGGACCTGCCAGGCCGGTGCCTGCGTCGGCGGGACGCCGCTGATCTGTACGGCGATGGACTCGTGTCACGACACGGGAACCTGCGATTCCAGCACGGGCGCCTGCTCGAATCCCGCGAAGCCCGATGGCGCCGGCTGCAGCGACGGTAACGCTTGCACGGTGGGTGATGGCTGCCAGGCCAGCGTCTGTGTAGGCGGCGCTCCGGTCGTTTGCACGGCTCTCGATCCGTGCCACGACGCGGGCACCTGCAATGGCGGCACCGGCCTGTGCTCGAATCCACCGAAGTCAGAAGGCACCTCGTGCGACGACGGGATCCTCTGCACGGACGGCGACAACTGCCAGGCCGGCACCTGCGTCGGCGCTCCGATCCCGGGACCGGCCGACACGACCGGTCTCGTCTTCGACAGCGATGACTTCCTGCGCTGGTTCGATGTCGACCTGACGACCGGCTACGACATCGTCCGGGGATCGCTCTCGACCCTGCGATCCGGCGGATTCACGGAGGCGACCGAGGTCTGCCTGGGCCAGCACGTGGGCGACGCGTTCCTCTACGAATTCGATGTCCCGGATGTGGGCGCCGGATACTGGGTCCAGGTCCGCGCCTGGAGCCCTTGCGGGACCGGGACGTACGACGACCTGTCGCCGTCCCAGGCCGGCCCGCGGGATGCCGGCATCGCCGCTTCGCCGAACGCCTGTCCCTGATGCGCCGGCCGGGCGGCTACTCGTACCTTAGCGCGGAGACGGGGTCGAGCCGGCTCGCCCGGATCGCGGGATAGAGGCCGAATCCGACGCCGGTGCCGGCCGCGGCGGCGAGGGCGGCGACGATCGCCCAGACCGGGACCGCGGCGGGGATCGGCGTCATCGCGGCGACGAGACGTGCGATCCCCCAGCCCGCAAGCATGCCGAGGATCGCTCCCACGAGGGTCAGCAGCACGGCCTCGACCAGGAACTGGACCAGGATCTCCGCGCGCCTGGCGCCGGTCGCCCTCCTCACGCCGATCTCGCGCGTCCTCTCCGTCACCGCGATCATCATGATCCCGATGACGCCGACGCCGCCGACCATGAGCCCGATCGAGGCGAGCGCGATCATGACCAGGAAGAACGTCCCCGTGAACGACTGGAACGACTCGAGGAGCCTCGCCTGGGGGACGACGTCGAAGTCGTTGGGCTGCGCGGGCCGGAGGGAGTGCCGCTGGCGCATGAGCGCGATGACCTCGTCCATCGCCTCGTCCTGGGAGACGTCCCGCGACGGCTTGATGAGGATCCCGAAATCCTCCCAGAACATCCTGAAGTTGCGCGCGAGCGTCTCGTAAGGGACGACGAGCCAGGGCTGCTTTTCGCCGAGCTCCTGGAAAGCGTTCGGGGCCTCCCGATAGATGCCGATCACGTGCAGCCGGACGCCGCCGCCCACTCCGGTGACGCGAAGCTCCTTCCCGACGGCCGCGCCCGTCGGGAAGAGGCCTCGCACCAGCGCCTCGTTCACGACGGCCACGGCGCTCCCGGCGCGCTCCTCGGCCGCCGTGAAGTTCCTTCCCTCGACCATTTCGCCGCCATCGATCTCCGCCCATTCCTCGGTCGAGCCGATGATCGGGGTGTTCGGAACGCGCTCGCCCTTGTAGATCGCCGTCCCGGTGTCGCTGCTGCGGTAGCTCACGAGCCGGATCGCGTCCAGCCGGCGGATCGCCTCGGCGTCCGCCACCTCGAGCTTCGGCCGGTTCGCCCACTCGGGGGTCGAGCCGTCGGACACCACGATCCCGGCCGAGAAGTGGCGCATCACGAAGAACGTCTCCTCCCCGAGCTGGTTGAGCGCCTCCGCCACCCCCTGGTTGATCCCCTGCACGAGGGCCG
The DNA here is from genome assembly GCA_020073205.1 of Terriglobia bacterium. Taxonomy (NCBI): domain Bacteria; kingdom Pseudomonadati; phylum Acidobacteriota; class Terriglobia; species Terriglobia bacterium. The sequence goes on along the minus strand of JAIQFR010000004.1, from coordinate 20,480 downwards.
AGATCGCCATGACCGCGGTGACCCCGATGGCCACGCCCAGGATGGTCAGGCCGGCGCGCACCTTGGCGGCGCGGATCGAGGCCAGCGCGATCCAGAACGATTCGGCGACGCTCGTGACGTTCATGCCGCCGTCCGCATCACGTCTCCTGCCGCAGGGCGTCGATGGGGTCGAGCTTCGCGGCGTGCCACGCCGGGTACAGGCCGGAGGCGACGCCGACCCCGCAGCCGAGCAGGAGCCCGGCGACGATCGAGAGAGGCGAGACCGCCGCGGGAAGCGGCGTCGTCGCCTCGATGGTCTTCGCGATCGCGACACCGAGCAGGATCCCGATCGCTCCGCCGAACCCCGAAAGGGCCCCGGCCTCCAGCAGGAACTGCGCCAGGATGTCCCGGCGCCGCGCGCCGACCGACCGCCTGATCCCGATCTCGCGGGTCCTTTCGGCGACGGAGATCAGCATGATGTTCATGATCACGATTCCGCTGACCACGAGGGAGATCCCCACGAGGCCGGGGAGCGCCGCGTAGAGGATCTTGCTGATCTTCGCCCAGGCGTCGAGGATCCCCGCGGAGGTGTCGATCCCGAAGTTGTTCGGCTCGGAAGGGCGGAGGTGTCGCCGGCTTCGCATGAGCGCCTCGACCTCGCCCATCGCGTCCTGCATCTCCTCCGGGCCGGCGGCCTTCACGGTGATCGCGTCGAGGAGCCGCGGCAGGTTGACGATCCGGCTCGCCGCGCTCGTCCACGGGGCGACCACGAACTTGTCGAGCGACAAGCCGAAGAGCTTCCCCTGGGACTTGACGACGCCGATGACCGTGAACCGCGTCCCGCCGAAATAGATCGGCTGGCCGATCGGGTCCTTCCCCTCGAGGAGCTTGTCCGCGATCTCGCTGCCGACCACGACGACGGGCCTGCCGAGATCCGCCTCCATCTGGGTGAAGGCCCGCCCCTTCTCGATCTCGTAAGCGCGGATCCGGAAGTAGTCGGCGTCGGCAGCCACGATTTGGACGCCGGGGGCGACCCGGCTTGCGTATCGGATCGCGGTCATGTCGCTCGACTCCGCGGCCATGATCACCGGCAGCCGGACCTGGTCGCGGAGGTAGCGATAGTCCTCGACGCGAAGCCGCGGCCGCCGGCGCCACGCGCGGATCGTCTCGTCGTCCGGCCTCGAGAAGACGACCGCGGAGCGGCGGCGAAGCGTGAACGTGTTCACGCCGAACACCTTCGCCGCGAAATCCTCGCGGACGTAGCGATCCATCCCGGCGACGATGGAGATCACCGCGACGAGCGAGGTGACGCCGATGACGATTCCGAGCAGGGAGAAGAAGCTCTTGAGCTTCTGCGCGCGGATCATCTCGATCGCGGAAGCGATGGCATCCGCCAGACGGAGCCTGCTGCCCCTCCCGCGCTCCACCGTCCCTCGTGCCACGCGAGCCTCCGCCGGGTCAGCCCTTCTTCGCCGCCTCCGAGGCCTGCTCCTTGGGCGGGGCTTCCTTCTTCTCGATCGCCTTCTCCCCGTCCTTCTTCTCGGTCGCCTTGGCGATCCGGATCCGGTCGCCGTCCTTGAGCGACCGGATCGCCTGGTAGGTCCCCGAGACGATCTCCTCGCCGAGGGAGACGCCCGACACGACCTCGAAGTAGTTGTCGCCCGCGATGCCGACCTTGACCGGCCGGAACACGGCCTTTTCCTTGTCGACGACGAACACGCCCTCCTGCTCCTGCTGTCGCTTCGCGCGCTCGGCCCGCGCCTTCGCCTTCGTGTCCTCGACCTTCATCCCCCCCGAGGCGGTCGCGGCGTTCTCCTTGGGAACCTCCTTGACCGTCAACGCGATGATCGGGACGGTGAGGACCCCCTTGCGCTCGGCGGTCACGATGTCCGCGGTGGCGGAGAGGTCGGGACGCAGCGTCGCCGGCGGCGCGTCGACGCCGATGCGGACCTCGAAGTCCACGGCCTCCGAGGTGGCCGTGGCCTGGATCGCGCTGTTGCCGATCCGCGTGACCTTCCCGGCGAGCTTCACTCCCGGAAACGCGTCCACCTCCAGGGTCGCGGGGTCGCCGAGCCGGATCGACGGGACGTCCGTCTCGTTCACGGTGACGACCGCCTCCATCTCCGGAAGGTCGGCGATGGTCAGGAGGAGCGAGCCGGGGTTGTTCATCGTCCCGATGATCGCCGTCTCTCCCTGCTCGATGTTCTTCCGGACGATCTTTCCCGCCATCGGCGCGCGGATCACCGTCTTCGCCAGGTTCTGCCGGGCGTCGTCGAGCGCGGCCCGTGCGACCGCGACCCCGTGACGGGCGGCCTCGTGGGTCGCCTGCTGGATGTCGCAGCGGGTCTGCGCGTCCTCGAGGTCCGCGTCGCTCAGAAGATCGCTGCCGCTGGCGTGGAGCTGCTTGGCGCGCTCGAGGGCGCGCTTCGCCTGGTCGAGCCCGGCCTCGGCTTGCACGAGCTGGCTCCGCGCCTGCTCGATCGCAGCCTCCTCGCGCGCCACCGCCGCTTCGTACTGCGTGGGATCGATCCGCAGGAGGAGATCGTCCTTCTGGACGAGGTCCCCCTCGTCCACCTTGAGCTCGATCACGCGCCCCATCACGTCCGCCGAGATGTCCACCTTCCGCTTCGGCCGTATCTTCCCGCTCGCGGTCACGATGGACGTGAGGTCCCGCTTCTCGACCTTCTCCGTCTTGACCTCGACGCCTCCCTTGCGCCCGCTCTTGATCGACACGGCGACGACGCCGCCGAGCACCGCGAGGGCGACGACGCCGACGGCGATCTTCGCTTTCCTGGTCATGTTCCGAGCCCCCCGGGAAGACGCCCGCCGACGCGACGCCGGTGCCCGTCTTCGGCCCCCGCGGCGGCGTGCCCTCAGAAGAGTACGTGGAACATATCACACGGTTTCGGCGCGGCGACGAGGACGCCGCGGGGGCCGGTGGACGCGATCGATTACATCAGCTCCTTGAGCCTCGCGTACCCGGCTCGGCTGACCGGGAGCACCTTCCCGTCCTTCAGTATCGCGACGTGACTGTCCTTGGCCTCGCGCTCGAGCCGGGCCAGCCGGTCCACGTTGAGAAGGTACGAGCGGTGGATGCGGACGAAGCGGGCAGGTTCGAGCCCCTCCGCGAGCTCCTGAAGGGTCTGGCTCTTGAGGTGCGTGCGCCCCTCCGCGTGAATCGCGGCGTAATCGTCCTGGGCCTCGATCCAGTCGATGCGGGCGACAGGGATCACGTGCACGCTCGGCCCGTCCTTGACGATGACGCGGGCGAGATGCTCCCCCGGCGGACGGGCCGCGGCGGCGAGCGCCGCCGGCCGGAGCGAGGGAGGAGGCGTCATCGCGCGCCGCCGCACGCGCGCCCGCTCGAGCGCCGTGTCGAGGCGCTCCCTCCCGACGGGCTTCAGGACGTAGTCCACCGCGTGCACCTCGAACGCGCGGAGCGCGAACTCGTCGTACGCGGTCACGAACACCACGATCGGCGGGCGGTCGAGGAGCTCGAGCACCTCGAATCCGTCCAGCTTGGGCATCTGGACGTCGAGGAGCACGAGATCGGGCGCCTTCTCGGTGATCGTCCTCGCCGCCTCGAACCCGTTCTCGCACTCCCCGACGATCTCGACGTCGTCGTGGGCCCCGCAGTACTCGCGCAGCAGCGCGCGCGCGGGAGCCTCGTCGTCCACGATCACGACCCGGAGGGACTCGGCGTCACGCTTCATCGCGCGCATCCCCTCCGACCCGTCGCGCCTCGCGGGCCGGCGCCCTTCGGTCGGCCTCCGGCTCGAATGCCGGGAGATACAGCATCGCCCGGAATCGCCCGCCCTCGCGGGTGACCCGAAGGCCCGCCGAGCCGGGATCGAGCGCCTCGATCCGCCGCCTCACGTTGTCGAGGCCGACCCCCTGCCCGCGCCGGGGTGGCGCGTCCGGGTCGAAGGGATTCTCGATCGTGACCTCGAGATGGCCGGCGCGGCGCCGCGCCGTGATGCGGATCGTCCCACCCTCGACGCGGCTCGCGACGCCGTGCTTGACCGCGTTCTCGACGAGCGGCTGGAGGAGGAGCGGCGGGACGAGGCACCGCTCGGCCGCCGCCTCGACGTCGCGCTCGACGGCGAGCCGCGGCCCGTAGCGCACCTTCTCCACCGCGAGGTAGTGCTCGGCCAGCGCAAGCTCCTCCCTGAGGGCGACGCGGGGGCGTGCGCCGAGCGCAAGGCTCGTTCGCAGGAAATCGCCGAGGAGGTGGCACATGCGCCGCGCCGCCTCGGGGTCGGACCCGACCAGGGCGCTGATCGAGTTGAGGCTGTTGAACAGGAAATGCGGGTTGAGCTGGGCGCGGAGGGCCTTCAGCTCGGCCTCCCTCGCCGAGAGCTCGGACTCGAGCAACCGTCGCTCGGCGGCGCGGGCGGATTCGAACGCGAGGGCGAGGTAATGGGCGACGAGGGACTGCGCGTAGAGGACGACTCCGGAGACGAACAGCGCGGCGAGCTCGCGCACGATCCCGCCTCGATCCGGCCCGATCCCCGCGCGCGCCTTGAGGATCGCCGCCCACCCCGCGCCCACGGCTGTCCAGACGGAGGCCGACTGCAGCGCGGCCCCCGCGAGCAGGGCGCCGAGGCGCCACGGCGGGGCGCTCCCGATCGGGCGCGACCGGCAGACCCACCACGCGGAGAGGCAGGCGAACGCGTAGACGAGCGTCAGGGGGCCCGCGAAGACGGCCGCGTCCGCGACCGGCTGCCGGCCCAGGAGCGAGAAGAGGCCGGTGAGCAGGGCGCCGATGCCCGCCCAGAGGACGAGGTAGAGGAGGATCCTCAGCCTGCCGGCGAGCAGCGGGTGCATGGCTCAGTTCTTCACTTCCACACCGCCCATGACGACCAGGCCCTTGATGACGAGGTGGCCCTTCGCCTCGCCCTCGGGCGCCCGTGTCTTGTCGTCCACCCCTCCGAGAAGGGCGAGGGTCTCGTTCGAGACTCTCCAGTCCGCGGGGACGCGGAGGTCCACGCCGCCCCACCACACGAACACGTCGATCACCGCGGTCCCACCGGCGATCTTCGCCGGGCGGAGATCGATCTCGTGCCCCCCCATGATGGCCGTGATCTCGCCGCCGCGGAAGTCCTCCGATACGACCTTGCGCGTGGAGCCCGACCAGAAGGCGAACGCACGGACGGTCGAGGCGCCCTCCTCCAGCCGGGCCGCGGAGGACGGCCCGCGGAGTGCCGCGATCACCATCGAAGCCCCGAGAACGACGATCACCACGGGCCAGAATTCCCACGGGCTCCGATGCACGACGTCGAGCCTCTCGAGCAACAGCCAGCCCGAGAAGAACGACACGAGCAGTCCCGCCGTGACGTGGCGCCGGCAGCAGAAGCCGGTGAGCATCATCAGCCCGTAGGCCAGGGCCAGCGCGGGCCAAAAGCGGAGGACGACCGACGCGTCCGCGATCTCCAGCTGATCGAGCAGGAGGACGATGCCGAGCGCCGCGACGATCAGGCCGACGATCATCCTTCCAGCGAGCCCCCGGACGGCGACGCCGTAGACCAGCTTCACGCCATCCCGCTGCCTGGGCTCGTCGACGGGCAACCGTTCGCCGTCATTCATGGGAGGCCTCCTCGCGCGCGCGCCGCTCGCGACGACCCCGGCGCGAAATCCCCACGAGCCAGGGGGAGTCGTCGCCCGCGGGCCGTTCATCCTCTCGGCTGATCGCCTTGATCACGATCCCGACGCCGACGGCCACGAGCAGGAGCGGCCAGAACGTGTGGTAGGCGAGCCCGGCCCAGCCGAACTCGGCAGCGAAGAACGCCAGGGCCATGAGGACCAGCATCGCGCCGGACCCCAACCGCCCCTCGAAAATCTGGCAAACGCCCATCACGAGCAGGGCGGACGGCCAGAAGCGCCAGATCGAGGGGATATGGACAAGCCCCGTCCTGTCGAGCAGCAGGACGCCGCCCAGCGCCAGGAGAAAGAGCCCCCACAGGATCTGCCGGCGGGGCCGGTATCGTTCTTCCATTTCCATCGCGCGCCTCCATCGGGGTCCATCCCCGCCTCTCGTGGAGGACTCTACGGCCCCGGAGGAGGGGCGGCTCCGACTTTTCGGCGAACGGGCGCGCTCTTCCGGCGAACGGCGCCCAGGGGAGGCGCCGATGATCTCGCGACGGCCCGGATGGAGTTGAAGAGGGTGGAAAGGGACGCCGGAAATACAACGGGGACGGCTGCCCGCCGCCCACGGCGACCGGCAGCCGTCCCCGAAGAACGGATCTCGATCAGGCCTTGGTGGTCTTCGCCGCGGCCTTGTGCGGGCACTCGCCCTTGCCGGCTTCGCTCCCCTTGGAGCAGCCGCCCTTGGCCATGCTGGCCATGGCGGTCTGGAGCTTGCCGACATCGTCGCCGGAAGTGGTGGTGACGACCAGGATCACGCCCTTGTCGGTGTTCTCCACCTTGTGGTTCCACGCGGCGTTCGCCAACGGGCAGTCCTTGCAGCAGCCTCCGGACTTGAGTTCCGAGGCCATGTTGGCCTGGAGGGTATGTACGACCGTAGGATCGCTGGCCGTCATCTCGATCCGGACGCCGTTGTCCAGGTTGGTCACCGTTCGCTCGACGCCCTTCATCGCGGCGGGGCACGAGTGACCCATGGAAGCCGTCATCGCGGAATCCTTGTCGCAGGCCAGGACCGCCGGTGAGACCAGCAACGCGATCAGAGCCGAAAGAACCAGGAAACGCTTCATGGAGGGTTCCTCCCCTTCTCCGTGTCCGCGCATTGGGGTCTGACGCCTGGCCGGGGAGCGCGGCGGATCCTCGGCCGGTCGGCGATCGGCAACCCGTTACTTGTACCACGGGATGCCCGGGTCGGCCACCCGGCGACGAGCGCCGTCGCGAGCCCCGGGGCGACACAACCGGGCGCTCCTCGTCGTCTCCCGATTGAACGCGTAGAATCGCGATGGAGGCGAAAATGAACAGAATCAGGCTCGGCGGCTGGACTCTCGGCGTCGCAGTGGCGGCGTTGAGCCTCGTCGCCGCGATGGCCCAGGCCCCCGGAGGCCGCGCATGGAAGGGAAACGGTCGCGGTGGTGGTGAAGGCCTGGTCGAGAGGATGGCGAGGCAACTCGACCTCACGGCGGATCAGCGCTCGGCCATCCGCGGAATCGGCGCGAAGTACTTCGGAGGCGCGCTGGGCGACGACCGCGATGCGCTGCGCCAGGCGCGGCGGAATCTCGAAGCTCTGGTGCGCGACCCTGCGGCGACCGACGAACAGGTCAAGGATGCCGTCAACGCGGTCTCGGCCCAGGCGGCGCTGGTCGCGCTCGAGGGGCACCACATGGCGGTGGAGATCTCGGCGGTGCTGACCCCCGAGCAGCGGCAGAAGGCCGCCGCACTCCGCGGCCGGCGGCACGCCGGGAAGGGGAGTCCTCCTCCCGAGGATCCCGCCGAGATGTGACGGCCCGGGGCGGCGGGGCGTCCCTCCGCCCCGGTCTTCGGGGAAGGCCCGCGGCGGGACTCCGATCCGCCCGCGGGCCGGTGGCGTGCCGAATCGCCGGAACGGATGGATGCGTGCCAGGTGGCCGGACCCTCCAGCACGGAACTCGATCTCCTCTCCGCCGCGAGGGAGGGCCGCCAGGAATCGGGCCGGCGTCTGATGGCGGAGCACGGTCCCTCGATGGTCCGGACCGCGCGCAACGTGCTGGGGCGGTACGGCGGCAGCGAGGCCGAGGACGTGGTGCAGGAAGCCTTCATCGCCGCGCTCACGACGACGGCTCTTCCGACCGGTGACCTCGGAGCCTGGCTCCGCGCGGTCACCGCCCGCAAGGCGCTCGATTGGCTGCGGCGCGCGCGCCGGCGGAGAGAAGCGCCGCTCGTCGAGCCGGACGACGCGACGGGCCGGCTCGGAGTGGAAGGCGGGACGTCTTCGCGGATCGACGTGCTGGCCGTCCGCGAAGGGCTCGGTCGCCTGTCGCCGGCGGATCGAGCGGTGCTCACGCTGGTGGATCTCGAGGGTTGGTCGATGACCGACGCGGCCCGCGCGCTCGGCCTGACGTCGGTGGCGGTGAGAATCAGGGCGGTCCGGGCCCGTCGCAAGCTGGGCCGTGTGCTGCGCGCGGGCCGCGGCCCCGATGGGATGCCGCCGGGAAAGGGGGGTGCCGGGTCATGAGCGACGGGAATTCGAGGCGCGACGACGACCGGGAGCTGGTGCGTGAAGCGCTCCGCCGCGCGCCGGGATCGGAGGAGCCCGACGTGGCGCGCCTGCTCGAGCGCGTGCCGCACCTCATGACCGAGGCGCGACGCCGGAGGAGCGCGCCCGCGACGCAGGATCCGCGGCCGGCGCTGGCCGAGCGCGCGCGGCGCGCGATCCCGAGGCTCGCCTTCATGACCGCGGCCGTCGTCGCGGTCGCCGCGGCCGCGGTGTTCCTCGAGCCCGAGCCGCCGGCCAATGGCACGGGCAGCATCGATTCCGTGATCTTGAACGGCTCGGAGGCCGGCGGCGCCGATTCCCCCGACGTCCTTCTCGACCTCGTGACGAGCGAGGAGACGAATCATGGCTGAGGCGCAGGCGGCACCGCGGCGCGCCGGCGGCTTGCTCGCCGTGAGCGTCGTCTTCATGCTCGGCATGGTCTGCGGCGCGGCGTCGTTCTTCGTCGGCGTGCGCTTGCTGCAGCGCGCCCCCGAGCTGGGATGGCGCGTGGGGGCGCGCGACGGGCGGCTGGCGATGGCGCGGATGTCCCGGGAACTCGGGCTCGACGCGAAGCAGCGAGATCAGGTCCGCGCCGTGATCGCGAGGCGCCGCGCCGAGGTCCGCGAGATCCTCGAGAGCGGGCGTGACGAGATCCGCGACCTCCTGCGGCCCGACCAGCGGGAGAGGTTCGACCGGATGGGGCCCGCACGGCGGGCGTTCTCCCGCAGGGGGCCGCCTCCTCCGGACCGCTAGCGCTCGAGAGGCGGAGCACGCCCCGAGAGGCGCGAGGCCGCTCCGCGCCGCGTGGGGGAGGAACCTCCTTCGACGTACAATACCCGCTTCCCCGGAGGAGCCGAGCGATGCCCCGAGACGACGAGCGCCCCGACCCGAACCCGCCCTTGGGCGACGAGGACTTCGCGTCGATGCTGGAGGACACCCTCAAGCCGAGGTCCTTCGAGGAGGGGCAGACGGTCGAGGGGGTCGTCGTGGCGGTCACCGACGACGTGGCGTTCATCGACATCGGCGGAAAGGGCGAGGCGACCATCGACCTCGGCGAGCTCAAGGGCGACGACGGCGAGCTCGAAGTGGAGATCGGGGACCGGATCGCGGCCCTGGTGGTGTCGACCGAGGGAGGCCTCAAGCTGTCGCGCCGGCTGGCCCGCGGCGCGGCGTTGAGGCAGCAGCTCGCCGACGCCTTCCGCGCCGGGCTTCCGGTGGAGGGGAAGGTCGACCGGGCGATCAAGGGCGGTTACGAGGTCAAGATCGCGGGACAGCGCGCGTTCTGCCCGATCTCGCAGATGGACACCGCGTTCACGGCCGACCCGTCCGTGCACGAGGGGAAGGTCTACACGTTCCGGATCGTCGAATACCGGGAGGGCGGCAAGAACTTGGTCGTGTCCCGGCGCGCGCTCCTCGAGGAGGAGGAGCGCGAGAAGGCCGACGAGGTGCGGCTCTCCGCCGTCCCGGGCGCGGTGCTCCGCGGTCGGATCGTGTCGGTGCGTGAGTACGGCGCGTTCGTGGATCTCGGCGGCGGCGTCCAGGGGCTGCTCCACGTGTCGGAGATGGGGTGGTCGCGCGTATCGAATCCCGCCGACGTGGTCGCACCCGGCGACGAGATCACGGTCAAGGTCCTGCGCGTGGACGACGCGAAGAAGCAGATCGCCCTCGGCCTCAAGCAGCTCGGGGCCGATCCGTGGACGACGGTGGATGAGCGCTACGCGGCCGGCCAGGTGAGCGAGGGCCGCGTGACCCGGATCGCGACCTTCGGCGCGTTCGTCGAGCTGGAGCCGGGGATCGAGGCGCTGGCGCACGTCTCGACGTTTCCGCCCACCGGGACCGCGGACGGCTGGAAGGCCTCGGTCCCGCCGGGGACCCTCGGTGCCTTCGAGATCCTGAGCGTGGACGTCGACCGGAAGCGGATCGGCGTCGCGATGCTCGAGGCGGGCTCCTCGCGGGCCGCGGAGGCGAAGCCGAAGCCGGAGATCGTCGCGGGCGCTCGCATCAAGGGAAAGGTGGAGCGGCTCGAGAAATTCGGCGTGTTCGTGTTCCTCGCTCCGGGCCGCACCGGCCTCATCCCTCTCGGCGAGACCGGGGTCGAGAAGGAGGCGGACCTCAGGAGAGCGTTCCCCGTCGGCGGGGAGGTCGAAGTGGCCGTCGTCGAGGTGGACGCCGCGACTCGCCGGATACGCCTGAGCCGCCGGGCGGTACTGGAGGCCGAGGAGAAGAGCGAGGCGAAGGAATACGCGGACCGGCAGGAGGGCCCGCAGGGCGAGGCCTTCGGCGCCTCGCTCGCCGACAAGCTCCGCGCGGCACTCGGAAAGTAATCGGGAGACCCCCGTCCCGTCGGCCGCCCTCGGACGAAAACCGCGCCTCCTCGCGCTTTCCTGGGGCCCCGGAAAACGCTTGCGTTGAATCGCGAATTGTGCTTGCTTCCTCGCCCCGCCCGGAGTACAAGCTAGGTATAACCGCGAAAAGGAGGGGCAGGCCATGCGGAAGCAACTGGTTGTGTCCCTTGCAGTCGGCGTGCTTCTCGTCCCGGCCCTGGCGGCAGAACCCGGGCGGCCCGTCCCGGCCGGGGAAGTGCTCCGACCCTCACCCCAGGAGTGGTGCCCCGAAGGGGCCGTGCCGAGCCCGGACAACGACTGCATCACCCTCCCCGTGCTGCTCTACGCGGGCTCTCCGCCGTACCCGGAGCTGGCCATGAGAGGCCGCATCACCGGGAGAGTGGAGGTGGAGGCGGTGATCGCCGCGAGCGGGAAGGTGACGGAGGTTCGAGTCATCAAGCCCAACCGGATCTTCACCGAGGTTGCCGTGGCAGCCGTCAAGCTGAGGATGTACAAGCCGGCCTACCGGCGAGGCGAGCCGGTGGCGGTCTGCGTCCCGATCGAGGTCCGATTCGACCTGGCTCCCCCGGGATGGCGGCCCGCGCCGGGGACGTCGCCCGGAGGACCCGATGTCGTCCTCGTGACGCCGTGGGGCCTGCAGCCCCCGATCGTCGGCAACCAGCAGCGGCCGCCGACCGGCCGCGACACGCAAGGCCCGAGGAAGTGAAGCTCGGGTGAGAATCGACTGACGAAGCGACCCGATCGGCGTGGGCCTGTCTCCGCGATCGGGTCGTTTCATGTCCAGGGGGCGTGGACGCACCGCAGCACGCGAAACACTGGCGCCGATCACCGGGTGTCGCCGTGCGTGCGTGAAGCCGATTGCCGTCGTGGCGGCGCCGGTGCTACGATCCCGCGCCAGCCCGGCGGAGACCTCTGATGCCGATCTACGAGTACCGGTGCCGCGCGTGCGGCGAGCACTTCGAGAAGATCGTGATGAGCGCGTCCGCTCGCCCGGCATGCCCCGCGTGCGACAGCCGGAAGCTCGATCGCGTCCCCTCCGCGTTCGGAATCGGCGGCGGCGGGGATTCCGCCGCCCACGCCGGCGGCGGCGGAGGCTGCTCCGGCTGCAAGCGCGGCTCCTGCTCTACCTGCCACTGAGCCACCGTTCCGGCCGATGCCCGGACCTCGCGGCCGCCGGGAAGGTCAAGCCGGTGCTGGAGCACTAACCGCTCGACCGTGTCAACGAGGTCCGCGATCGGCTCATCGCCGGAAAGGTCCGCTACCGGGCCATCCTGGCGCACGGCGCGTGAGCCCGGCCCCCGGCGCGCGGGGGTGATTGCCGGTGCCCGGCCCGGAACCTACATTCGACGGCAGGGCGAGGACCGTCCGGCGACGTTTCCGTCCGTCGGCGAAAGGGGGCTCCGATGCTGGGACTGGGCATCTTCCTCGTCGTGGTCGCGGCCGTCGTTTCGCTGGCCGGCACGGTCATGTTCGCCATCGCGGCGTTCCGTGTCAGCCTTATGTGGGGCTTTCTCGTGCTGCTCGTGCCGTTCGCGGGCCTGGTGTTCCTCGTGAAGTTCTGGCCGCTGGCGAAGCGCGGGTTCCTCGTCGGGCTCGCGGGCTCCGGCATCGCAGTCGCAGGATACCTCGTGCTCAGCATCGGGATCGCGTCCGCGGCGAAGGCCCAGCTCGCGAAGCTGGCGGACCCGAGCCCGCCGGGAACGGAGCGGCCTCGCCTGGTGGCGCGCCCCGCCGTGGTCGAACCGGCGGCGAGCCCGTCTTCGAGGGACCGCAATCTTAAGGGCCGGTTCGCCGGCGCGGGGGGGGGGCGGGGGCTACCCGAGGCCTCTTCCGAGCTCGCCGACCCCTCTGAGATCAGGCCACGGGACCTCCCGCGCCACGTCGGCGAGGACCTGCGATTCGTCGCCAAGGCGGGGGGCTCGGTCTGGGGGAAGCTGGTCGCCGTGAAGCCGAACGCCTTGACGATCGAGCGCCTCGTTCACGGCGGGTCCGTGCGGTACGACCTCGCCATGACCGACCTACGCCAGGTGCGAAGCGTGGACTGATCCGCGTCCGGCGCTCGGGCACCGGCCTCCGACTTCTTCGGGACCGCGCTTCTCCCTCGGGAGCGGCAGCAGCGGTCGCCCGCGACGCCGGCGGTGCGAAGCCGAGCGCTTCGACCCGCCGACCTCTCACAGTGTCCGCTGTCCCCGCTCCATCTCCAGCAGCCACCTCTTCCGCCACAGGCCGCCGCCGTACCCCGTTAGGTTGCCGTCGGCCCCCACGACACGGTGGCACGGGATGACGATCGCGATGCGGTTGTCGCCATTGGCGCGGGCCACCGCGCGCACGGCGTCGGGCATTCCGATCAGCCGGGCCTGCTCTCCGTAGGACCGGGTCTCGCCGTAGGGGATGGTCCGGAGCATCGCCCAGACCTTCTGCTGGAACTCCGTCCCGGCGGCGTCCAGCGGAACGGTGAAAGACGTGAGCGCCCCGCCGAAGTACCGCTCCACCTCGTCCGCGAGGCGCTCGAAGAACGGGCTGGTCCCGGGGAGGATCGCCGCGCCGAAGCGCCGCCGCACGCGGTCGAGCTGCGTCGGCAGCATGCGCCGGTCGGCGAATTCCAGGAGACAGATCCCCTTCGCGGTCGCGCCGGCCACCATCGGGCCCAGCAGCGTCGGGATCCTCGTCACTTTGACGAGCGCTCCGTCGCGGGCCCCGGAAGGCACGATGCCGGCGATTCTCTTGAAGGCGTCGCTGAAGGCGCTCGTCGATTCCCATCCCGCCGCGAATGCCGCGTCGATCGTCCGGTCGCCGTGGGCGATCCTCCCGAACGCCGCGCCGACCCGTAGCGCGCGGAGGTAGGACTGGAACGTGAAGCCGTGGTGTTTCTTGAACCAGCGCCTGAGGGCGACCGGATCGACGCCGCGCGCACGGATCTCGGCGTCCCTGAGACGAAGCGCGGGCTCGGCCTCGATCTCGTCGAGGATCGCCTTGATCCCCTCCGGCGGCGCACCGCGGGCGTCGAGCGGGTGGCAGACGCGGCAGGGCCGGTAGCCCGCCAGGAGCGCCTCCCGCGCGCCCGCGAAGAAGACCACGTTCTCCCGTTTCGGCTTTCGGGCGGTACAGACGGAGCGGCAGAAGATCCCCGTCGTCCGGACGCCGGTGAAGAAGACCCCGTCGTACTCCGGGTCCTTCCGCACCAGGGCGCGATACATCGTCTCGTCGTCGGGCAGCGTTCGTGCGTTCATGACGAGAGAGAATACCGGCCCGGACGAAACGGGCAACCGGAATTCAGACGAGGAATTCCCCTGGCGGCCTCCCGGTCTTGCCGTACGGGAGCCCCCGGGCGCGCTGGCGGCGGATTCGTGGGCGATGGCGTCCCGGGGCGCGCTCCCCGGATCGGCGCGCCCCAGGATCGGATCTCCGTGAATCTGGCGTGAGACTCCGCCTCGTCAGATCGGGTCTCCGCAGAAACGGGGATCCTCGGAACACTGAGCGCAAAGCGTGTGCTTGGGCGGTCCGCCTCTCCCTCTCGTCGGGGCAACGATGAACTTCATGCGAAACCCTCCTCCGGCGGTCGGAGAAGCTCCTGTTCCGCTCCGGGGACACGGACTGCCCGCCGACCGCCGCGAAACGACGGCGTGAATATACGCCTAGCCGTTGAACCTGAGCATGAAAAAAAAGGCCCGCCCGGCCGTTGGGCCGAGCGGGCCGAACCAGAGGGTCGTGTCGGAAAGGAGGCGTCACCCTCCTTTCGGAATGCCTACTGGCAGTCTCCGTTGCCAGGCAGGACCACGCGGGCCTTCGCGGTCGATTCCGATCCGTAGGAGCTGCTCTGGATGCCGTCGAAGTACTGCACGGCGTAGAAGAACACGTGCCCTGGCGCCGGAACCGCCGTGTCCTCGAATCCTGCGGTCGTCGTGGCCGTGGTGGCGTGGTCGATGCACACGACCTGGCCGAGGTCGATGTTCGAACCCGAAACTCTCAGGTTCGCCAGGTCGCCTCGGACCACGTCGTAGCTCTGGGCACCCTCGACCGGGCCCCAGATCACCTTGGTGTTGTTCCGATCCTGCAGGAGGAGGCTCAGCGGCTCGACCGCCATGTCACGCATGTCGTGCGGCACCGAGACCTGGGTGGACGTGCTGGAGGCGTTCCCCGAGACGTCCGAGGCCCGATAGGTCATGGTGTACGCGCGCCCCGAGCCCTGGCCGTCGCGCTCGGCGCGGAGCAGGATCTGGAAGTCCGGGGTGCCGATCGCGGCGCCCTGGATGTCGTTGGTGGTCGTGCCGTCCCCACCGCCCTGGGCGTCGTCGGGCTCGTTCGAGGTCGCGGCCGTTAGGATGATCGACGGATTCGGATCGCAGACGTCCGTGGCGATCACCGCGTTGTTGACGGTCACCATCCGGTGGTTCGGCGGCCAGAGCACGCTGGGGCTCGAGATCGCCGAGATGACCGGAGGCTCTGTGTCCACGACCGTGATGGTCACGGTCGCGGGATCCGAGTTCTCAAAGCCGTCGTTGACCACGAGCGTCACCACCGTGGATCCCAGCGGGAAGCTCGCGGTGGGCGTCGGGCTCGTCGGATCGTCGAAGGTGATCCCGGGAGCGCTCCAGAGGAACGTCAGAGGATCGCCGTCGGGGTCGCTTCCCGAGCCGCTCAGCGTGAAGGTGGCGCTGAGGTTCCCGGTGCACTCGCCCTGCTGCGGCGCGCCCGCCACGGCCGTGGGCTTCTGGTCGACGGCCAGGTGGACCGTGACGGTCCGATGGGCGTTGGCCGGGTCGTTGCTGGTGAAGTCGAACGTGGCGTCGTGGGGCCCGTGGCCGAGGCCGGTGGAATCCATCGACACCGTCACGTCCTGGCACTGGCCCGCCGGCACCGTTCCGTTGACCGGCGTGAGCCTGGCCCACTCGGGGATGGACGCGATCTGAACGGCCAGGTTGTCGTGGACGTAGGCCGAGTTGAAGACCACCGTCAGCCCGTCGTTCCGGGCCGCGTTCTGGATGCCGATGGTGGCCGAGTCGAGCGTGCCCGTCATCGACAGGTACTGGTAGACGATCTTGCCGTCGGGATACAGGATCGTCTCGTAGGTGTACAGCCCGGTGAGCCCGGCGCCGGTGTAGTGGGGCACGTTGACGTACTCCACGATGAACCGGAGACCGTCGTTGTAGTAGAACGCCTGGGCACTGCCCGCGCTGGAGCTGAAGTTCATGTCGTCCCAGAACGGGGCGAGCAGGTTCTCCGGGTAGGACGTGCCACCGGTCGGCAGCGGCTGGTTGTCATAGGAGTAGAGCCCGCTCGAGACCGTGCTGGTGAACGACAGCCACCCGTTGGAGTTCGCGGCCACGGTCGAGAAGGTGTTCCCGTAGAACTTGAACGGGAACCCGATGGGGATGCCGGTGACGCTCTGGTCGTCGGAATTCAGTCCGACCGGGGTGCCGACGCCGGTGATGTCCGCCCAGTTGAAGACTGGGCCGCCCGGCTCGTCGGAGTCCGTCCACCGGTAGCCGAAGAGGTCCGGGCCACCGGATCCGAGGATACCGACCCGCGGATCGGGCTCGTCCTTCCCGAGATCCATCGTGCCGTAGCTCGCCGCCGAGCCGCCGGAGATGATGTTCGTCCCGGACTGCCAGACGAGGTCCGAGCCTCCGGTGTTGCACACCGTGAGGGGCCGGGTCGTCGTGGAGTTCGGCGGGAGGACGGCGTCGATGGAAGCCGGCGCGACCTCGATCACCGGTGCGATGAGCGCGGTGCCGGCGAGCGGGATCACGAACGGGTTGTGCGTCGCGTCGTTGCTGACGATGCTGATGCTCCCGCCGAGGCTCCCCGCGGTGGTCGGCGAGAACTCGACGGTCACCGGGATGGAGCCGAAGACGGGAATGTCGACCGGGGTGCTCAGCCCGCTGAGACTGAAGTCGCCGGAGACCGAGTAGCTGTTGAGGTGCAGGATGTCGGTCCCGACGTTCTTGATCGTCAGCGGCAGCGTACTGTGGTAGC
This sequence comes from Terriglobia bacterium, assembly GCA_020073205.1. Lineage (NCBI taxonomy): Bacteria > Pseudomonadati > Acidobacteriota > Terriglobia > Terriglobia bacterium. The sequence continues at coordinate 4,028 of JAIQFR010000004.1, read as the reverse complement.
CGACGTAGGTCATCGGGAAGGTCAGCGACGCCGGGATCGCGCCGACGAGCGGGATGCCGGTCACGTGGAGACCCACCGGCACCGAGATCACGCCGTGAGCCGGGTCGTTGGTGGTGATGTCGACGGTCGCCGCGTAGTCGCCGCCGATCAGGGTGCTCGAGTCGATCGCGACGTCGAGATCCATGAACCCGCCCGCCGGGATCGTCCCGGTGCGCGGCCCGACGCTCAGCCAGCCCGCGGGCGGCTGGAACTCGACCGCGAGCCCGTTGTGGACGTAGTTCGCGTTGTAGTCCACGGTCAGGCCGTCATCCATCGTTGCGTTCTGGATGCCGATCGTCGCGGAATCGAGCAGCGTCCCCTGCATGTCGAGGTACTGGAAGACGATCCGGCCGTTCGGATAGAGGATCACCTCGAACGTGTACGGCCCGCCCGACGAGTAATGCGGTGCCGCGACGTACGACACGATGAACCGGCTGCCGTCGCTGTAGTAGTAGGCGTTGCCGCTCGTGCGCAGATCCAGGTCGTCCCAGAAGACGGCGAGCATGTTCTCCGGGGAGCCGGTGCCCGGCAGCGGGCTGTTCGAGAGGCTCGTGCTGGAGTTGGTGAACGACAGCCACCCGTTCGTGCAGATGTTCACGGTCGTGAACGCGCCGCCGTAGAACGGGAAGCTGAAGCCGAGCGGAATGCCGGGCGCGTTGCCGTCGTCACGGGTTCCGCTGGTGAAGTTGACCGGCGTCCCGATGCCGGAGATGTCCTGCCAGGAGAACGTCGGCCCGTTCAACGCGTCGGAATCGCGCCAGCGGTAGCCGAACGTGTCCGGTCCGCCCGAGCCGAGGATGCCCGGCCGCGGATCCGGCTCTTCCTTCTTGAGGTCGAGAGGCGGGTAGGCCTGGACCACGGCGCCGGTGGTGAGATGAACGTCGGTGCTGTAGGTCAGGTCGCTACCGCCCTGGTTCTCGAGGTGCAGCGTGCGGTGGACGGAGTCGCCCGCCAGCAGGGACTCGCTGAACGACGGCGGCGACCAGACGGCGACCGGAACGAGGATGGCCGTGCCGCTCACCGGCATGGACTTGATCGGGTTCACCGGATCGTCGCTGTGGACCTGGACCGCCGCGTTGGCGGGCAACGCTCCGGGAAGCGTCGGGAACCAGCTCAGGTTGAACACCCGCGAGCTTCCGGGCGCGAGGTCGAACGCGGCCTGGCTGAAGACCTGTCCGGTCGCCGGCGCTTGCACGGTCAGCGTCCCGTTGTTGGTCGTCACGTCGGTCACGTGGAGCACGTCGGTCCCGGAGTTGACCAGCTGGAACGTGGTCAGGTGTGGGTACCCGACGTACTGGGTGCCGAAGGCATACGAGGCCGGCGCGAAGGTGGCGATCGGCACACCGATCACCGTCAGCTGCGCCGGGACCCGCTTGGTCTCGGGGAGGTTGTTCGTGAGGACCACCGCGCCGTTCAGCACGCCGCCGAGCCGGTCGGTGGAGTCGAACTTCACGTTGAAGACGAAGTTCCCACCGGCGGGAATGGTCGCGGACGACGGCGTCACCACCAGCCAGTCGGGAGTGCGGCTGAACTGGATCGCCATGTTCGCGTGGACGTAGTTTGCGTTGAAGTCCGCCGCGAGACCGATGGTCTTCGTTCCGTCCTGGATTCCGATGGTGAGCGAGTTGTAGGTGCCGCCGGTGGGCATGGTTTTGTACATGTAGAGGATCTTGCCGTTCGGGTAGATCTGCACCTGGAACGTCATGGGGTTCCCGCTCGGGGAGAACTTCTCGACGTTCGTGTACTGCACGATGAACCGAGCGCCATCGAACTGGTACTTGACATTGCCCGACCGGAGGTGCAGGTCGTCCCAGAGCAGGGCCAGCATGAACTTGGCGCCGCTGGTGTTGGGCAGAGTGGAGTTGGTCAGGCGAGTCGCGGTGTCGGTCGTGTCGAACGTCAGGAACCCGTTGGTGCCGACCTTGAGCTGGGTGAAGTTGCTCCCGTAGAAGGGAAACGTCATTCCCATGTTGATCGCGGCGCTCAGCGCGTCGTCCGAGCTCGAGAACGAGATCGTCGTCCCCGTCGCGCTGATGTCGGCGAAGTCGAACGTCGGGCCGCCGGATTCGTCGGAGTCCTTCCAGCGGTATCCGAAGGCGTCGGGGCCGCCGTGGCCCAGCGCGCCCTCCTCGGAAGCGTAGACGACATCCCCGTTGCCGAGGTCGGCCCCGGCGTTGACGATCAGGCTGGACCCGCCGGTGTTGTACACGGTCAGAGGAAGGTTGGCCTGCTGGCCGGTGAAGAGCGTCTGGGCGAACGAGGTCGGGTCGTAGACCATCTGCGGGGCCACGAGGCCGTTGCCCGTCACCGGAACGATGATGCTGGGATTCGAGGAGTCGTTGCTCTGGATCGTGACCGATCCGGAGAACGCGCCGGGCGTCGCGGGAGTCCACGTCACGGCCACGTTCTGCGAGCTGTGCGGCGCGACGTTGAACACCCGCGGAGTCACCGAGATCTGCGGGCCGCTCGGGGTGATGTCCGTCACGACCAGGGTGTCGGTCCCCGCGTTCGCGACGATCACGTTCTGCGGCGTGGCGACGCCGACGAAGACGTCGCCGTAGGCGAGGGCGGAGGGCTGGACGTTGGCCTCCGGCGCCCCGGTGACGTGAAGCACGACGCTCACGGGCAGCACCGCGTGGGCCGGGTCGTTGGTCATGATGTTGACCGTGCCCGGGTAGTGGCCGCCCTCGAGCCCCGATGCGTCCATGTGGAGGACGATCGGCTTGGACTCGCCGCCCCGGAGTCTTCCGGAGGTCGGCGCCGCGCTCAGCCACTGCGGGATGGCCGCGATCCGCACCGCCAGGTTGTCGTGCACGTACGCCTGATTGAACGCGATTTGCAACGCCGTCGTCTTGGCGGCGTTCTGGATCCCGATCGTCGCCGAGTTGAGCGTGCCGGCGACCGTCAGGTACTGGAAGGTGATCTCCCCGCTCTGGTCGATGATCGCCTGGAAGGTGTAGGTGCCGGGCTCCGTGGTGCCGTAGTGCGGAATGTTGTTCCACTGGATGATGGCGCGGTTGCCGAACGACTGGAAGAAGATCAGGCTGGCGCCACCGGGGTTCAGGTCGTCCCAGAACGGGGCGATCAGGTTCTCGGGCGCGCCGGAATTCGGCAGCGGCTGGTTGGAGTACGAGGTCGCCGAGCTGGTGAACGAGAGCCAGCCGTTCGAGCAGACCTCAATCGAGCTGAAGAGCGTGCCGTAGAACGGGAAGTTGAAGCCCAGGGCGATCGGAGCGCTGGTGGAGTCGTCGCTAGTCACGCCGGCGACCGCCGTCCCCGTCCCAGAGATGTCCGTCCACGAGAACGCCGGACCGCCCGGCTCGTCGCTGTCGGTCCAGCGATAGCCGAACACGTCCGGACCGCCGCTGCCCTGCGCGATCGGCGGACCTTGGCGGGGATCGATCTGGTCCTTCCCGTAGATGACGGGATCCTGCGGCACGCTGAATGGTTCACCCAGCGCCGGCGACGGGATCGTGAAGTCGAGGGTCCCGGTGCCGATGTTGCTCAGCACCACCGTGCGGTCCGTCTGCTGGCCGGTGAGCAGGTCCGCGGTGACGGAGTTCGGATCCACGTTGCCGGTCGGCGGAGGCAGGGTCGTTCCGGACGCGAGATTCGAGAGCGGTCCGGGATTGCCCCACTCGTCGAACGCCTTGACGGCGAAGTAGTAGAACGTGCTGGCGTCGAGGCCGTGGACCTCCATGCTCTCAGGAGATCCCGCGACCTGCGGGGTCGGCTCGTTGCCGGCCCGCGTCGCCGAGGCCCAGTTGGCCTCGCTGATCGCGGACGCCGAGTACCGCACCTCGTAGTAGCTCGCGGTTCCCACGTTCCCGTCGTCCCCGGTGGCCGTCCAGGTCAGCCCCATCGTGTTCGATCCGGGGTCGATCGTCGCGAGGTCGGTGATCGCCCCGGGCGGCACGGTGTCCGGAGCGGCGATGGTGAAAAAGGCGTTGAGCCGGCCGTTGCTGACGCACTTGCCGTTCATCGACGCG
>JAIQFR010000003.1 GCA_020073205.1 Terriglobia bacterium | reverse complement strand
CGCGAACGCGGCGCTTTCGTACGTGTCGTACCTCGGGAAGACCTTCTGGCCGGCCTCGCTCGCGGTCTTCTACCCGCATCCCCACGGCGGCCTGACCCCGTGGCCGCTCTCGGGGTCGATCGTCCTGCTCGCCGCCTTCACCTGGCTGTCGCTGCGTTTCGCGAGGAGGGCGCCCTACGTCGCGTTCGGCTGGCTGTGGTACCTCGGCACGCTGGTTCCGGTGATCGGCCTGGTCCAGGTCGGGCAGCAGGCGATGGCGGACCGGTACACGTACCTGCCGCTGATCGGCATCTTCGTCGCGATCGCTTGGGGGGTGGCGGAGCCGGCGAAGCGGTATCGCTCCGCCCGTCACGCGATTCCCGCCGCCTGCGCCGCCTTGGTGCTCGCCCTCTCGCTCGTGACCCGGGTCCAGGTCGGGCACTGGGCCGACGACTTCGCGCTCTTCGAGCACGCTCTGGCCGTGACCTCGGACAACTGGCTGGCGCACGCCAACCTCGCGGGCGCCCTGGCCGGTGAGGGGCGGGCCGACGAAGCGATCGAGCATCTCGAGTTCTCCTTGCGGATCGTCCCCGGGAACGCGGAGGCGCACTACAATCTGGCCAAGACGCTCTTCAAGGCGGGTCGCATCGACGAGGCGATCGGGCACTACGACCAGTCGCTCCGTCTCCGGCCCGACGACGCCGAGGCCCACGACGAGATGGGCGACGCCCTGGCGAGGACGGGGCGCTACGCGGAAGCCATCGAGCACTACGAGCGGGCGCTGCGCCTGAAGCCGGATCGCGTCGAGGCTTTGAACGGTCTCGGCCTGGCGCTGGCGAGAAGCGACCGCCTTCCCGAAGCGATCGAGAGCTATCAACGGGCGCTCAGGATCCGTCCCGGGTTCGCCGAGGCCCACAACAACCTGGGGGTCGCGTTGGCTCGTTCGAACCGCGTTCCCGAGGCTCTGGGTCAATTCCGGGAGGCGCTGCGGATCAAGCCGGATCTCGGCGACGCTCGCGCCAATCTACAGCGGGCCGAGGAGGCTCTGAGGCCGCCCCGGTAGGACCGCGCCGAGCACGACATGGCCGACACCCGCCCTTCCTCGCCTGCACGTCGATCGGCGACCACTCCCAGACCGCGTCCGGCCCATCTCGTCGCGATCGGCGCCGTGATCGTCCTTCTCACGCTCCTCGCGTACCGGGGCGTGCTCGGAAACGGGTTCGTCAACTACGACGACGACCGCTACGTCACCGCGAACGCGCAGGTTCAGAAGGGGCTCACCGCGGACTCGATCGCCTGGGCCTTCACCGCCACCGAGTGCTCCAACTGGCACCCGCTCACCTGGCTCTCCCACATGCTCGACGTCCAGCTCTTCGGCCTCGACGCGGGCCGGCATCACCTGGTGAGCCTGCTCCTCCACGCCGCAAACGCGCTCCTGCTCTTCCTCCTGCTCGTCCGCTTGACCGGGTCCCTCTGGCGGTGCGCCTTCGTCGCCTGCCTCTTCGCGGTCCACCCCCTGCACGTCGAGTCGGTCGCCTGGATCGCGGAGAGGAAGGACGTGCTCAGCACGCTCTTCGGGCTCCTCGCGCTCCTGGCCTGGGTCGGCTACCTCGGGTCGAGGACCGCCCTCCGCTACGCCCTCGTGGTGGCGCTCTACGCGCTCTCGCTGATGGCGAAGCCGATGCTGGTGACGCTCCCGTTCCTGCTCCTGCTCCTCGATTTCTGGCCGCTCCGCCGACTGGCGCTCCCGCTCCGGGAATCCAAGGAGACGCTGTCGCGGCTCCTGGTCGAGAAGGCTCCCCTCCTCGCGATGGCGGCGGCCTCGTGCGTCGTGACCTTCGCCGCGCAGCGGAGCGGCGGATCCGTCGAGACCCTTCAGGACTTCACCTTCGGCGAGCGTCTCGCGAACGCGGCGCTTTCGTACGTGTCGTACCTCGGGAAGACCTTCTGGCCGGCCTCGCTCGCGGTCTTCTACCCGCATCCCCACGGCGGCCTGACCCCGTGGCCGCTCTCGGGGTCGATCGTCCTGCTCGCCGCCTTCACCTGGCTGTCGCTGCGTCTCGCGAAGAAGGCGCCCTACGTCGCGTTCGGCTGGCTCTGGTACCTGGGCGCTCTGGTGCCCGTGGTCGGCTTCGTCCAGGTCGGCGCGCAGGCGATGGCGGACCGGTACACGTACGTGCCGCTGATCGGGATCTTCGTCGCGATCGCCTGGGCGCTGACCGAGCTGGGAGCGAGCGCGCGCTGGGCCCGGACTGCGGTCGCCGCCGCTTCCGCCGCGGCCCTGCTCGCGCTCTCGATCGTGACCCGGGTCCAGGTCGGGCGTTGGACGGACGACGTCGCGCTCTTCGACCACGCGCTGGCGGTGACCTCGGACAACTGGCTGGCGGAGACCAACCTCGGCGTCGCCGTGTTCGACCGCGGCAGGACGGACGAGGCGATCGCCCACTACTCCGAAGCCCTGCGCATCTGGCCGGGATTCGCCGAGGCCCACAATGACCTCGGCCTCGCCCTGGTTCGAAAGGGCCGGATCGCCGAGGCCATCGAGCACTACCACGAAGCGCTGCGTCTCTACCCGGAGTTCGCGGAGGCCTACAACGACCTGGGCACCGCTCTCGCCCGACAGGGCCGGACGGCCGAGGCCGTCGAGCAGCTCGACCGGGCGCTGCGCCTGCGCCCGGGGTCGGCGGGATTTCGCTTCAACATGGGCAACGCGCTGCTCGGGGCGGGCCGGTTCCCCCAGGCGATCGAGCAATTCGATCGGGCGCTCGTCCTCGAGCCGGACTACGCCGAGGCCTCGAACGGCGCGGGCCTGGCCCTGACGAGGATGAACCGCTGGCCGGAGGCGGCCGATCGCTTCCGGCAGGCCCTCGCGATCCGCGCCGATCTCGCGGAGGCCCACAACAACCTGGGGATCGCGCTGGCCCGTGAGGGACGGTACCCGGAGGCGATCGAGCACTTCCGGCGGGCGCTCGCGATCAAGCCGGATTTCGCCGAGGCCGGCGCCAACATCCTCAGGGCGGAGGGCGCTATCGGGGGGCGGCCGTAGTCAGCCGCGCCAGGAGCGCACGGACCGCCGGCGCCTCACGGTCGCTCGGGGTCAGCTCGAGAAAGCGTCCGAGGTGCGGAATCGCATCGGCCGGGCGGTTCAGGACCCGGGCGTAGAGCAATCCGAGATTGAGATGCGCCTCGGCCTGCTGTTCCTCGGCGGCGAGCGAGCGCAGGTAGAGTCGCTCGGCCCCCGAATTGTCCCCCGCCATCGCGCGCAGGTTCCCCAGGTTCAGCGCGGAGACGGCGTCCGCCGGCTCGAGGGATAGAGCCTTGCCGAAGGCCTCCTCGGCGCCGGGGCGGTCGGAGAGCAGGAGGCACGCCGAGCCCAGCTCGCGCCAGACCAGGTTCGAGTCGGGGTAGCGTCCGAGGAGCTCCCGGAGCGCGCCTCGCGCGCCCGCGCCGTCCTTGCGGACGATTCGGTCCCTGGCGTCGTTGAACGCGTTCAGGTCGGGAAGGAACCGCCGGATGTCCATCGTGCGCAGCGGACCCGTGCCGCCGCCGCCGCCGACGTAACCCAGGCTCCTCAGCGCCTGAAGCTGCTCGGGCGCCACCTCCAGCGTGCGGCCGGCGATGTCCGCGGCGGGATCCTCGCCGAAGTACTTGGCCAAAACCGGGGACAGCTCCTTCAAGAAGGTCGTGCCACGCGCCGTGGCGGAGAGGTCCGACCGCTCGTCGGGATCCGCCGCGACGTCGTACACCTCGTCCACCCCGTGGTGGAACCAGATGAGATCCCCTCGCCTGAGGGACAGCACCGGATTCAACCGGAAGGAGGTCGCCGCGTAGGCAGCCTCCGACGCCAGGATCCGGAGTCTCGGCACGTCCCCGGCGGCCAGGTCCACGCCGTCGGTGGTCGGCGCGGACACGCCGGCCACGTGGCAGAGCGTGGGGAGCACGTCGACGAGTCCCACGTGGCCCGAGGGGTCGCGAAAGCCGGCGGGCCTCGGGTGGAGCAGGAGCGGGACCTCGAGCGTCGGCTCGTAGAGCGCCACGCCGTGCGTCTCCTCGCCGTGCTCTCCGAGACCCTCGCCGTGGTCCCCGGTCACGAGCACCGTCCAGACGCGCCCGCCCCCCCGAGGAAGGCCGTCCAGGAGGCGGCCCACCTGCTCGTCGACGAAGGCCACCTCTCCCGCGTAGGGGCTCGACGCGTAGCGCGAGCGGTACGGCTCCGGGGGCGCGTAGGGAACGTGAGGGTCGTAGTAGTGGACCCAGAGGAATGCCGGCGCGGCGGGCAGACTCGCGAGGACCGACAGCGCGCGGTCGGTGGACACGTCCGCCGGGTGCTGGGAGGGGACGAATGCCTCATCGCCCTCCGCCTGCAGTCCGGAATCGTCGTAGGTCGCGAATCCCCGGTCCAGGCCGTAGACCTTGCGAAGCGGCGCCCCGGCGACGACCGCGGCCGTGTGATACCCCGCGCCGGACAGGATCGTCGCCAGGGTCGGGACGCCGGGCTTCAGCCGGTAGTGGAGGTTGTCCCGCACCCCGTGACGGTGGGGTACGAGACCGGTGAGGATCGTCGTGTGCGCGGGGGTCGTGAGGGGGCAGGCGGTCTGGACCTTCCGAACGTACACGCCTCCCTGGGCCAAGGCGTCCAGGCGCGGAGTCGCGACCCGACCGGATCCCGAGAGTCCCAGCGCATCGGAGCGCCAGGTGTCGATCGTCACGAGGAGGATCGACGGCCTGCGATCGGCCGAAGCGGCGGACACCGGAGCCGGAGACGTCGCCGATTCCCGGCTGCACCCGGCGCTCCCGATCGCGAGGAGTCCGAGAAGCACCAGCGCCCGGGCAACCGGCGCCGCACGCAGGGTCTCAGCGATCGTCGGACGGTTCATCGCATCAGGATAGCGCAATCGACGGCGGGAGGCGGCGACCCTGGGGCCACACGAGCGCGCAGCCTTCCCGGGGAACAAAAAAACGGCCCGCCCGGCCGTGAGGCCGAGCGGGCCGAACCAGGGGGCCGTGCACGAAAGGAGGGCCTGCCCTCCCTTCGAATTGGCTACTGGCAGTCTCCGTGGCCAGCGCCGATCACGCGGGCCTTGCCGGCCGATTCCGTGCCGTAGGAGACGTTCCGGGTGCCGTCGAAGTACTGCACGGCATAGAAGAACACGTGCCCGGGCGCCGGAATCGCGTTGTCCTCGTACCCGATCGTGGACGTGCTCGTGGTGGCGTGCTCGATGCAGGTCACCTGGCCGAGGTCGATGTTCGAACCCATCACCGTCAGGTTCGCCAGGTCGCCCCGGACCACGTCGTAGCTCTGGGCGCCCACGACCGGGCCCCACATCACCGTGGTGTTGGTCTTGCCCACGAGCACGAGGCTCAGCGGCTCAGGCGCGCTGTCCCTCATGTCGTGCGGGACCGAGACCGCCGTGGACGTGCTGGTGCTGTGCCCGAAGGCATCGGTCGCCAGATAGGTCAAGGTGTAAATGCGCCCCGCGCCGTTGCCGTCGCGCTCGGAGCGGAGGTCGATGGAGTAGTCCGGGGTGCCGAGGGAGACACCCTGGATGTCGTTGGTGGTGTGGCCGTCCCCGTTGCCGTTGGCGTCATCGGGCTCGTTCGAGGTCGCGGCCGTCAGGATGATCACCGGGTGCGGATCGCAGATGTCCGTGGCGATCACCGTGTTGCCGACGGTCACCATCTGGTGGTTCGGCGGCCAGAGCACGCTCGGGCTCGACACCGCGGTGATGACCGGCGGGAGCGTGTCCCGGACCGTGATCGTGGTCTGGCAGCTCGCGTGGTTCCCGGCGGCGTCCGTCACCGTGAAGCCCACGGTGGTGGTGCCGATGGGATAGGAGCCCGAGGCGTCCGCGCCGTTGGCCGTGTAGGTGTTGGCGAACACGAGGCCGCTGGGCTGGCAGACGTCGATCGCCGTCGCCGGGGGCACGGAGACGATCGACTGGAAGTTACCCTGGCACTCGATCGTGATCGGGGCCGGGCAGGTGATCACAGGAGGTGTCGTATCCACCACGGTGACGCTGGTCTGGCAGCTGGCGTGGTTCCCAGCGGTGTCCGTCGCCGTGAAGGTCACCAGGGTGGTGCCGACCGGGTAGGAGCCCGAGGCGTTCGCGCCGTTGGGCGTGTAGCCGTTGGTGATGACCAGGCCGCTCGGCTGGCAGACGTCGGTCGCCGTCGCGTTCGGCAGCGTGACTACGGACTGCAAGCCGCCCTGGCACTCGACCGTGACCGACTGCGGGCAGGTGATCACCGGCGGGGTCGTGTCTTGCACCGTGACGGTGGTCTGGCAGCTGGCGTGGTTCCCAGCGGCGTCCGTCGCGGTGAAGGTCACCACGGTGGGCCCGACGGGGTAGGAGCCCGAGGCGTTCGCGCCGTTGGGCGTGTAGCTGTTGGTGATCACGAGGCCGCTCGGCTGGCAGACGTCGGTCGCCGTCGCATCCGGCAGCGTGACCTCGGACTGCAAGCCGCCCTGGCACTCGACCGTGACCGACTGCGGGCAGTTGATCACCGGCGGGGTCGTATCCGCCACGGTGACGCTGGTCTGGCAGCTGCTCTGGTTCCCCGCCGCATCCATCGCCGTGAAGGTCACGACCGTGGTGCCGACCGGGTAGGAGCCCGAGGCGCTCGCGCCGTTGGGCGTGTACGAGTTGGTGATGACCAGGCCGCTCGGCTGACAGACGTCGGTCGCCGTCGCATCCGGCAGCGTGACCTCGGACTGCAAGCCGCCCTGGCACTCGACCGTGACCGACTGCGGGCAGGTGATCGCGGGCGGGGTCGTGTCCCGCACCGTGATCGCGGTGTCGCAGCTCGCCTGATGCCCGGCGGCGTCCGCCACCGTGAAGCTCACGTCGGTTACGCCCACGGGGTACGAGCCGGAGGCGTTGGCACCGCCGGCGTTGTAGCTGTTGGTGAACGTGCCCACGGCCTGGCAGGAATCGATCGCCGTGGCAGGAGGCACGGTGATGTCCGACGCCAGGTTGGCCTGGCACTCGGACACGATCGCGGCCGGACAGGTGATCACCCCGCCCGTGCAGTCAGGCAGGCACGAGTTCAAGGTGGGCTCGCAAATCAGGGTTTGCTTGAGGTTGTTGAGGACCACGTTGTCGACACCGAAGCCCCCGAAGCCGCTGGGGAGAACCGAGGTGTCGGCGCCGAGCCTCCAGCGGAACTGGATGGTCTGGCCGGAGGTCGCGGTCACCGAAGCCGCGTTCGTCGTGGTCCAGTAGGGGCTGACGAGGGACGTTCCGGTCCAGGCCGAGACGCCCGACGCGAGCGGACCGCAGAAATTGGTGGACGTGGTCAGCGCCGCTTGCGCCGGCGTGGTGAAGGGCACGTTGGTCCAGGCACCGGTCCCGACCTTGCGCTGGACGAGCGCGCCGTCGTACGTCAACTCGGTCCGGTAGGCCACGGAGAACTGGAGCGTGACGTTACCGTTGGCGATGAAGACCGGAGAGTAGAGCGCCGACGAATCGGCGAGGCTGTAGGTCTGCCCGGCGGTCCCGAAGGGGCTGTTGCCGACCCAGGCCCCGTAGCCGCCGCCGCCGTTGCCGCACGCCGCGCACCAGTGGAACTCGTTGATGTACGGGGTGGTGCAGACGCCGTCGTCGTCCGGAAGGCTGCCCGTCGTCCAGCCCGGATCCGTGTTGAAGTTCTGGGTGACGCTGTAGCTGCCGCCGGTGCTGGTGGGATCGAGGTTCACGCTGAGGGTGAAGGTCTGCAGGGAGGACGAGCCGTAGAAGCCGTCCCCGGTGATGACCACGGTGAACTTCGCCACGGGGGGATTTTGCCAATCGGAGCAGATCACCGAGGGGGACACGTGGAACGTGAACCGGTCGCTCGACGGGTTGGTCGCCGTCGCACCGTTCGCCACCGTCCCGTACAGGGCCTGGTTGTCGGAGATGCAATCCACCACGTTGGGCGAGTTGTTGAAGATCGTCACCTTGGCGTTGGTGAGGGGCGTCGCCATGTTGTTCTTGATCGTGATGTCCATGACGACGGTCTCGTTGTTGTCCGCGATCCCGTCGTTGTCGCCGTTGTCCGAAACCTGGGTGTTGGACTGGAAGATCACGTCGCCGCTGGCGCAGCCGATGTTGGCCGTCGCGCTCGTGGTCCCGGCCGGCGAGGCATCGGTGTAGCTCGCCGAGATCGTCTCCACCGGGAGGACGAACAGGACGCCGTTGTTGCTGCCGAGGCCGGACGTCGTGGACAGGGTGAGGTTGCCCGAGAAGTACGGCGCCGAGCCCGTGAGCGTCACGACCTCGCTGTCCCCGGTTCCGGGGCTCGTCACCGTCACCTGGAGCGGACCGACCGCGTCGGCGTCCACCACGCTCAGGACCGCCGTGGACGACGGGCAATCGTTGTAGTTCAGCCGGTCGAACGCCACCTGACCCGCCTGGCCGCCCGCGCCGCAGGAGTTCCCCACCTGCGCCGCAGCGTAGTACTCGTCGTACACCAGGTTGTCGTTGTCGATGGCGGAGTCTCGGTGCGTGCCATGGGTGCCGACACCGAAGAAGAAGACATCGGCGTGCTCGTGGCCGTACGCGAAGTAGCTCCCGCTCGTGGCGAAGCCGTTGACGTTGTTGAACGTGATGATCAGCTGGTTGGGAGCGCCTCCCGACGTGGGTCCGAGGCTCGGATTGTCCGGAACCCCCGTGTTGGCCGTCTCCCAGTTCCACACGCCCACGTAGTCGAGGATGGTGTGGTAGTAGCAGCACACGACGATCGGGAAGTTGTTGTTGGCGTCGTCGGCGGTGGGATTGGTCGCGCTGTTCCACTGATCGTTGTAGAACGCTCCCCACACACCGCTGGTGTTCGTAAAGGCCTCCGAAGCGTGGTAGAAGGAGTGCCACTTCCAGGCGTAGTGGTACGGCTGGCCGCTGGGCCCATTACCGCGGAGCGAAGGCTGGAAGTTCGTCAGCAGGAACGAGTCGGCGTTGTTGTTGAAGTTGTTGCCGGTGGTGGTGGCCGAGTTGCCGACCATCATCCCCTTGTTCGCCGCGCTGCTGCTGCAGATGCCGTCGGTCCGGTTCTCGCTGCCCACGGTGGACGGCGAGGCCGCGCTCCCGATCCATCGCCAGGGGTTGGTGGTCGCGCCGGTGACGACCGACTCGTACCAGGTCCCCGCGGTGAGCGGGCTCGTGTCGAACGTGCTGCAGTGGGTCAGCCGCGCGACGACGTCGTTGGTCTGGAGCAGCTGCACCTGGGTCATGAGCGTCGCCGCGGGGTACCCGTCGCCGGGAGCGGTGATCGCGAAGTTCAGGTTGACGCTGGTGAGGCCGGGGGTGGTCGGGTCGGTGTAGAGCTGGAAGACCGCTCCCGCGGTCCCGCCGATCGCGATCGAGCCCACGTGGACGGTCGGATTGAGGACCGTCATGTGGGCCGCCCCGGCGCCCGAGAAGCTCAGCGCGACGTCCACGTCCGTGAGCGCCCGCCCGGTGTTGTTCACGAACTCCGCCGTGTAGCTCGAGTACTCGCCGGCGTCCATGTACTTGGTGTAGAACTCGTTGCTGCCCCCGTTGAACAGGGGGCCGGAGAAGTCGCTGGTGCCGGCGGCAGCGTTGTCGCAGCCGCCCTTGATCATGAACCCGCCGTCGGCTACGGCGAGCTGGCAGATGACCGCGGAGGTGGCCGGCGTGAAGACGCCGTAGCTCGCGACCAGGCTCCCGCCGTCCACCACGGCGATGCCGCTGCCGGTGTGGATGGTCCCGGTGAACACGCCGCCGGAGCCCGTGCAGCTCACGGTCTGCGTGTCGACGGTCCCGCCGCCGCTGTCCTTGCTGACCAGCGTGACCGCGATGGGCGACGAAGCCGCCCCGTCGTTCACCGTGACGTGGATGGTGTCGCCGCAGTTGTAGTCGGAGCGGTCCAGGGCGACCGCACAGGCGACAGAGGCGGTGGCCGGCGTGACCGCGTCGTACGTCGCGACGAGGGAGCCGCCGTTGGACACGAGGATGCCGGTGCCCGTCGCGATGGTTCCGTGGAACACGCCGCCGGCGCCGGGAAGGCTGACGATGCGCGTGTCGATGGTCCCGCCGCCGCTGTCCTTGCTGACCAGCGTGACGGAGACCGGCGACGTCGCCGCGGAGTCGTTCACCGTCAGGGCGATGGTGTCGTTGCAGGAGTAGGACGACTTGTCCATGAAGACCTGGGTGACCGCCGCGCTCACGACGTCGCCCGCGACGACCAGGGAGTAGTTCATGCCACCCGGGTCGTTGTAGCCGATCACGTCGACCTGGACGGTCCCGGAGGCCGGCAGACCGTGCGCCGCGTCGAGAAACACGCCCTCGGTCGGGTTCGTGTGGTCCCTGACCACGGTCGCGGTGGTGCTCCAGCCGGAGGAGAAGTTGTTCCCCCAGTAGACGCTCGACCCGATGGTGACCCTGAGGTCCGCGTCCTTCTGGATCGTGTTACCCGCGGCGTCGTAGTAGACCATCAGGACCCGCAGGGGGATCGCGTTGGAGTTGATGTTGAGCGAGAACGACTTGGTGGCGCCGTCGCCCAGCGCGTCGTCGCTCTTCACGAACAGGAAGGGCGCGCCGCTCCCGATGTGCATGACCGAGGGGAGGTTGGCGCGGCCGAATCCCACGTCGTTGCTGTAGCGCTGCTGGACCGCGATGCTCGACGTCGGTGTCGCGGTGGTGGTCATGTTCTCGCCGGAGGCGAGGATCATGGCCTTCACGAGCGATCCGGCGGGAGCGAACGCGGCGCCGGGATTCGCCACCCCGAACGGGTAGAAGCCCTGCTGGAAGTAGTCGCGGACGAGGAGCGCCAACCCGGCGACCTCGGGAGCCGCGAACGAGGTGCCCCCGGAGCCGCTGTTGTTGGTGTAATCCCAGTAGACGGTCTTGGTCGCGTCGGTCTGGCACATCGCGTGCGGGCGGTCCCCTGCCTCGACTTCACCCCCCGTGGTGCTGGCCGAGCTGGACCACATGTACGTGATGATGTCCGGCTTCACGCGAAGCGACGTGGTGACGGGTCCGCGGCTGGAGCCGTTGTCGTTGGCGGCGCTGCACGCGGCCGTGCCGTCCCAGCCGCAGTCCTCGAAGAGGTAGTCGGGTCGCGCCGCGTCGGCTCCGCCGACCGTGATCGCGTTCTTCGACGTGGAGGGGGAGCCGATGGTTCCCCGGCCGCCGACGCCGCTGTTCCCGGCGGAGATGGTCACGACGAAACCGGGATTGGCGAACATGGCCGTGTCGAGGCTGCTGGTCTGGGTGTCGTAGGTCGGCGAGGAGGTGCCCCAGGAGTAGTTCTGGACGTACGAGCCCTTGCCGATGGCTGCGGTGACCGAGGCCCCCAGGTTGGCGGGCGTGCTGAGCGTCCCCGCGGCGGTCCCGATGTCCTGGAAGTAGACCTTGCCGCCCCGGGCGACCCCGTCGTCGTAGTTCACGTTGGGAACGTGGGTGGTGTCGAGGGTCCCGGACATGTTGGAGATCGAGCCCACGGCATGCTGGCTCGTCCAGGTGCCATGGCCGCCGTCGGTGCTCGTGTAGGCGTTGACGCACACGTCGCCGCCGTAGTTGTCGTAGCCGACGACCTTACGGTGCGATGCTCCCACGGTGCCCGCGCTGGCCGCGTTCTGGGAGAAGTGCTCCATGTTGGTGTTGAGTCCCGTGTCCATCATGGTGACGATCTGGCCCGTGGCGCTGCCGTCGATCCCGGCGTTCCAGAGCTTCCAGCCGGTCGCCCCGCTGGTGGTGTAGACGCCGTTGTTCTGGAGGAGCATCGGCATCGCGGCGGGATTGGTGGCCGACGCCAGGAGGCGCGGATACGTCTTCTCGGCGATCCACTTGACCCCGGGGATCTTGGACACGTCGGGCACGACCTCGGGGGCGCTGTAGAAGAACACGGTCGCCATGTCGCCGCTGACGGCGACGTCCTCGGGCGCCGGGAAGATGCCCAGCACGCCCAGCGCATCCATGACTTCCTGGAGGTTCGCGCCCTGGTGCAGGGTCACCTCGAACAGCCAAGGCAGAACCGCGCCGGTGTCCGGGTCGTAGACCACCTCGGTCGGGATCTCCTCGAGGCCGATCCGGGGGTTGATCTTGAAGGCGGGGTGATAGTCCCCGACGAACGTGACGAACGGAAGCGCCTTGACCGCCTCCATGGCGCTCGAGGGAATCCTGGCGATGTACGTGTTGATGTTGATGTACTCGCCCAGGGAGGCGCCGGCGGCCTCGAGGGCGTCGACCTGCGGCTGCTTGCGGACGAAGCCGTCGATCTTGAGGAGGTAGTACCCCGCGTCCTGCTCCAGCTGGCTACCGGGCGCGAGAACGAGGTCGGAGGGAATGAGCTGCATGGCCGCGGCGAGATTCTTGATGTCCAGCGTCGCGACGCCGTTCACGTCGATCTCGTCCGCCGTCATGTTCTCGGCGCTCCTGCCGACCTGGGTGAACGGAGGAGGCGGTGTCTGATAAGGCCACCACGCCTGGCCCCGCTGAACGAACTGCGTGCTCCCCACGGTCTTGTGGCCCGTCACCCAGGCGTCCGGGTTCACCGGGTTGCCTTCGCCGTCGGTGATCCCGGAGACCCCCGGGGATTTCTGCTGCGCGCGCGCCACGGGAACCGTGACGCACAGCGCGGCCACAAGGCATGCGATGAAGCACGCGACGCCTGCCGTCTTCAACATCTTCGTCATAGACATCCCCCCTCCGTAAGGGTTAGAACGGTCGATCCACTTCTGGAATCCAACTCCTCCCCATCCCTTCCAGCGTAACGATCAAGCTCGCCCATCCCGCGTTGCGCGGAATCGCGAGCAGTTTTCAAACCTCGGACTTCGTCCTCACGAGAGCCGGCGCGGCTGCCCGTGTCGATGCGGGTGAAAGCACTTCGATGTCGATCGTGAGTGCGAAGTGACCGAAGCGGGGTCTCGACGCGGCGACACGAAGCCACCGCACGGCACCGCCAACTCACCGCCCCCCGGGAGCTGCCCCGCAAACGTGCCTCCTCCCCGAACACGATTGCCAAGTTGTACGGCGAATCGCCTTTCGGGGCATCGGAGAAGACTCCATTTCTTGTTCAGCTTTTTGGCCGCTACGATTGGCACATTAGTGCCGCGCTCGAAGAATTGCCGCCATTCTTGGTTGTTTGGAACGGTGCCGGAAGAACACGCGGGCCCTTCGCCAGAATTCCGAAGGGGTCCGGTGGCCCCCTCCGGGCTTGCCGCTGGCGCTGAACCGACGGCTCGCGTCTACACAGGGCCCTCGGAGGGTGGCTCGCAGGCATCCCCGACGCCATCGCGGTCGGCGTCGCTTTGGTCGGGGTTGTAGACCGCCGGGCAGTTGTCCAGTTCGTTGGGCACGCCGTCGTTGTCCATGTCGGAATCGCAGACGTCGCCGATCCCGTCGCCGTCGATGTCGCTCTGGTCGGGGTTGTAAACGGCCGGGCAGTTGTCGCAAGCGTCGCCGTGGCCGTCGCCGTCGGCGTCGAGCTGCGCGGCGTTCGCGACCTTCGGGCAGTTGTCCAGCACGTCCGGGACGCCGTCCTGGTCCCCGTCGGCGACCGTCTTGCTGCCGCAGGGGCTGGCGTTCGGCCGCTCGGTTCCACCGCTCCGCTGCCCGAGGCTCGACTCGGAGCAGGCTGGATCCTTGCGGGAGATGAGGTAGTAGAACACCTGGCCGATCGCCGGGGTGTCCGTGTCGGTGACGCTCGGCCCCGGAGCGCCCAGGGCGAAGCAGGTGTGGTTGTAGCTGAACGGGCTTCCGGCCGCTCTCGACCCCCGGTACACGTTGAACGGCCCGGCCTCGGCTTCGGTCCAGGCGATCGTGGTGGTGCCGGTGGACTTGTTGTGGCTCAGCGCCACGCTGTTGCCCACCGGGCTGCTCTGATTGGCGATGTCGGCCGGGCAATCGGCGCTCGTCCCCGTGCAGCTTTCCGCGGGATCGCAGGCCCCCGTCGAAGGTCTGCACTCGACGGTGGACGGCTCGAGAGCGTTCGTCGGGCAGTCGTTGTCGACGCCGTTGCAGAACTCCGCGACGTCGCAGATCCCCGCCGACGCACGGCACTCGGCCGCGCTCTTCGCATCCGCCGGGCACGCGGCGCTCGTTCCGGTGCAGGACTCGGGCAGATCGCAGACCCCAGCCGAAGCGCGGCACTCCGTCGCCGGCGACACGAAGAGATCCGCCGGGCACGTCGGATTGATTCCGTCGCAGGACTCCGGCACGTCGCAGACTCCGGCGGCCGCGCGGCATACCGCTCCGGCGTTTCCCGGCGTCCCGTGGCAGGTGGCATCGTCGATCAGGACGATCGTGTCGATCCAGAAGCCGGTGGACCCGACGCCGGCGTCGGTGCCCACACGCCACCGCAGGACGATGGTCTGTCCCGCCGCCGTGGCGGGAAGATCGACGACCGTGGACGTGAACGTGGTGGACGTTCCCGTCCAGGCCTGACGTCCGCCGATCGGGTTGCCGGAGGAGCTCGAGATCGTTCCGTTGTAGCCGCCGCTCACGAAGGAACCGCCGGCCGCCAGGACGTCCTGGAACGTCCCGGCGCCGATCTTGATCTCGAGCACGGCGCCGTCGTTGTCGCTCTCCAGATCGCACCTCTGCTCGAACGTCAGCCGCGCCGTCGCCGTCGCGATGAAGATCGGCGGCGAGTCGAGGGTCTTGTCGGTGACGCCGGCGGTATCCTCCGCCCACGCGGAGTTCGGGGCCGTGTCGCTGTTGTCGGTCTTCGTCTCCCAGGCGAGGGCGCTGGTCGGCGTGACCGCCGTCGTCCAGCCGGCGGGGAGAGCCGGCGCCGTCACGCCGTCGAAGTTCTCGGACGAGCCTGCGGCGCACACGTCGTTGACCGTGCAGATGTCGTTGTCGTCGCAGGACGTCCCGTTGGCCTTGGGTAGGGCCGCCGAGCACACTCCCGTGCCGGGATCGCACGTCCCGGGGTCGTGGCACTGATCGGCAGTGCAGACCACCGGGTTCGAGCCCGTGCAGACGCCCGATTGGCAGGTGTCGGTCTCTGTGCACCCGTTTCCGTCGTTGCAGGACGTCCCGTTGGCCTTGGGTATGGCCGCCGAGCACACTCCCGTGCCGGGATCGCACGTCCCCGGGTCGTGGCAAGGGTCGGCGGTGCAGACCACCGGGTTCGAGCCCGTGCAGACCCCCGCCTGGCACGCGTCGGTCTGCGTGCAGGCACTGCCATCGTTGCAGGACGTTCCGTCGGCCTTCGCGGGGTTGGAGCAGATCCCGGTGCCCGGATCGCAGACTCCGGCGTCGTGGCATGGGTCGGCGGTGCAAACCAACGGGTTCGAGCCCGTGCAGACGCCCGCCTGACACGTGTCGGTCTGCGTGCACGCGTTGCCGTCGTTGCAGGCCGCGCCGTTCGGCTTCGCCGGATTGGAGCAAATGCCGGTCGGAGGATCGCAGACGCCGACGTCGTGGCACGGATCGAGCGCCGTGCACACCACCGGATTCGATCCGACGCATACGCCCGACTGGCACGTGTCGAGCTCCGTGCACGCGTTGCCGTCGTCGCAGGCGCCCGAATCGCTGAGGGTGGTCGTCTCGGAGGCGGTGTTGTCGGCGGGGTTCGCATCGGGCACGTCGTTCGAGACGGTCGCCGTGTTGGTCGTGGAGGTATTGCCGGCGCAGTAGTCGATCTTGACGACGAGGGTGATCACCGCCGACGCGCCGGGGTCGAGGGTCGCGGCGGAACAGCTCACCGCTCCCGTTCCTCCCACCGCCGGCGCCGTGCACGTCCAACCCGCGGGCGCGGTCACCGACACGAACGTCGTGCTCGCCGGGGTCGAGTCGGCGAGCGTGGGGTTGACGCCCTCGACCGAGCCGTTGTTCGTGACCGTGATCGTGTACGCCACGTTCGAGCCGGTGGCGACGGGGTCCGGCGCGTCGGCCTCCGTCACCGACAGGTCGGTGGCGACGCCGTTCTCGTACGCGCCGATGGACGGCGCGGTGAGGCTCCTCGAGGCCCCGGTGATGTCCGTCAGGATTCCGACGGGCTGACCGGCGGCGAGGAGGGGCGAACCGACCACCGGCCGCAGATCGGTGGCGGATACGAGCCGCGGGTCGGCGGAAATGGAGTTCAGGTCCTTGCCCGTCGCCGCCGACCACTCGGCCAGCGTCGACTGCGTGCCGCCCAGGTACCCGAGCGTCCCGGTTTCGGGTCCGTAGTCGTTGTAGTTGATGTCGGAGAAGACCTCGCTCGCCGCGGCACAGTAGATTGCGTAGCGCGTTCCGAGCGTCTCGGAGTTGGAGAAGACGTTGTCGCGCAGATCCACCGAACCCGGAGCGACAACGCCACTCTCGATGTAGATGGCGGAAGTCACCGCGGCGATGCTCTGGTCGGTCGTCATCTGGACGGAGTTGTGGACGAGCTTGTAACCGCCGCCGCCGCCCAGCGCGATGCCATGGCCGTTGAAGGCCACGCTGCTGTAGCCGTACGCAGCGATGTCATGGATGACGTTGTTGGCGACCGTCAGGTTCGAGGCCGTCGAACTGGCACCCAGGTAGATGCCGGCGCACGGCCAGCCGTCGGTCGAGGTCTGCTTGACGTCGCTGATCTCGTTCCCGGAGATGGAGCCTCCGTTGATCTTGAAGGCGACTTGGATGCCATTGGTGTCCGGGGCGATGAACGGATTGACGACACCGTGGATGCCGTTGTTGCTCACGGCGGCGTCCTGAGCATTGCCCAACAGCAGCCCCCGCTCGCCCAGTTTCTCGGCCGACACCGTCGAGCCGATGGTGTTGTCCAGGATCCGCCAATTCGCGTCCAGGACGCCGGCATGACCCACGATGTACAGGCCGTTCCGAGCCCGGATGAACGCATTGTTCTGAATCGTGTTGTTCGAGTTCGGGGCGTCGGCCGCGAGGCCCAGGGTCGTTCCGCTGCCGCCGACGATGCCCGCGAGCGTCGTGTCGCCCGAGGACCCCGAAATGACGCAGTTCTTGATCGTGTCGTTCGTCGCGCCATCGGACGTCGACGCGCTCGCCACCCAGAGGACGGCCGATCCGGTTCCCCCGTCGGTGTTGACGAGCGTCAGGCCGCGATCCGTCCCGGGAGGCCCTTCCGACACCGAGCCGTCGATCGTCACCCTGTCGGCACCGTCCAGTTTGATCAGTGCGCCGCCGGAGCTGCCCGAGATCACGCGGGCCGCGCCGCTCGGTCGGATCGTCAGCGTGTACCCCCCGGCGCCCTCCTCGGCCCACGGATGGAGCGCGATCGTCCCGGATTCGGCCGTCAGATCGGAGGTGATGTCGAGGGTCGCGTTTCCGGTCAGGACTCCGCGGTTGATGGCTTCGAAGACGCCGCCCGGGTTCGTCAGCGAGACGAACGACTGGCCCGCGCCGACGTCGTAGGAGCCGGCGTATCCCAGCCCGATCAGATAGCCGTTCGGCGGGCTCGGCGGTGTCATCGCCCGCGGCGGATTGGCGAGCAAGCCGCTCGCGCCGGCGGAGGGATCGACCGACACGACGTTGGCCCCGTCCTGAGCGGCAACGTAGTACTGGATCGGATCGCCCACCGCGACGCCTCCGGTCAACTGGGCGTAATCGATGAGGCAGTCGTACGTGCCGCCGCTCACGAACGAGCACGCCCTCGACACGTACGGATCCGTCGCTCCTTTTCGAAAGTACACGACCGGGACGCCGAGGCCCGAGGTCGGCACGCCCGACAGATCCGTGGCCGAGATCGTCAAGGCGCGGCTCGCCGTGCTGGTCGTGTTGCCGAGCGGCGTGTAGGCGATCGTCGGCCCCGAGATGTCGATCGCCGACTCGTAGGCGCCGATGAACGGGTGGGTCGGACTCCTCGCCGCGCCGACGATGTCCGTCGTGATCCCGGCGATCGGCGTCCCGGCGCCCACGACCGGCGAGCCGACCTGCGGCTCGAGGTTGGCGCTCGAGACGAACAGCGGATCGACGGCGAGCGAGCCGGCGTCCTGGCCGGTCGCCGTCCGCCACGCCGGCAACGTCGTCTGGGCGGCGCCCAGGTACCCGAGGACGCCCTGCGCACCGGCGGCGAAGTAGTCGTTGTAGTCGATGCCCGTGAACGCTGCGCCGGGGGAATCCGAGTAGATGGCGTACGTCGCGGTCGTCGTCAGATTCGTGTTGTCCAGGTTCGTGGCGAAGATGTTGTCGCGGAGGTTCATCGCCGTGCAGCCCGAGCCGATGTACATCGCGGCGCTGTTCCCGGAGGGAGACCCGGCGAAGCTCCCGGAGCCGAGGTCGACCGCGTTGTAGTAGAAGTCGATCCCGCCGCTGGCCTGGACGCGAATGCCGACGATGGCGTTCCCGGTCAGGTCCGGGTTCCCGTCCCCCTCGATGTTGGCGATCGTGTTGTTGGCGATCGTGTCGTTGCTGGCGGCGTCACCGGTGTTGATGTCGATCCCCTTGCCGCCGTAGCCATCGGTGCCGCCGGCCACGACGTTGGCGATGACGTTCCGGGTGATGCTCGAGTTGACGACGCTCTTCCCGATCCACATCCCGCAAGGATTCCCGGAGGAGACCTGGACGCCGTCGATCGTGTTCTGCGTGACCGCGACGCCGCTCGCGTCGAGCAGGACCAGACCGTACGGAGGGAACGTGGAGACGGGCTGGATCCCGGTGATCGTATTCTGGCTGATCGTGGAATCGGTCAGCGTCGTCAGGGACATTCCGATCGCGCTCGAGGTGTCGGAATCGAGGGAGATGTTCTCGATGGTGTTCCCGGTCACGGTCGCGTGGTTCGCCAGTTCGAGCACCAGACCGAGCCGACCCAGGGAGCCGGCCAGCGTGCCGTCGCCGATCACGTTGCCGGTGATCAGCAGGTTGTCGTTGACGCCGTCCTTGGTGCCGACCGCCTGGATGGCGGTCCGGGCGAGGGTGATCTGGTTGTTCCGGAGGGTCAGGTCGTCGTTGTCCGCGCCCGCGGACGCACCGGTCGTGTCGCCGACGAGGACGCCGAACGTGAAGTTCGCCCAAGTCCCGATGCCGCCGGCCTTGATGATGCAGTTCTCGACGGTGTCCTGGGTGGCGCCCTGGCCCGGGCCGAGGCTGGCGATGAGCAGCGTGCCGGTGCCGGCCGCCGCATTCGTATTCTGCAGCGTCAGGCTGCGGTCCGTACCCGCGCCGTCGATCGAGCCGTTCAAGATCACGCGATCGGCGCCGTTCAGCTTGATCAGGACCGCATCGTTGCCCGTCCCGGTGACCGTCCGCGCCGCGCCGCTCGGCTGGATCGTGAGCGTGTAGCCGCCGGCCCCGTCTTCACTCCATTCGTTCAGCGCCACCGAGCCGGTCTCGCCGGTCAGATCGCTCGTGATGCCGACCGTCATGCTCGACGCGAGGACGGTGCCGTTGATGGTATCGAACAGGCCGCCCGGATTCGTCAGGGACGCGTAGTCGCAACCCGTGGCGCAGACGGTCTTGTTGCCGCCGATCGACGGCACGATCCCGAAGCTGGCGATCGGCCCGCCGATGGGGAAGGCCGCGGCGGTCAGGGCGACGCTGGCCGGCGTGGCGGCGAACGTGCCGGCGTTGATGCCGACGTTCTTCCTCGCCGCCGTGTCCTGGGCCACGACGAAGTACTGGATGACGTCGCCCACGCCGACGGACCCGGCGTTGAGCAAGGTGTAGTCGATCGTGAAGGCGAAGGGTGAGCCGCCACCGCCGCTCGCCTCCACGAACTTCCAGCCCGTTGCCGCGAGGTCGTTCGTATCGGTCGACTTCTTGTAGTAGACGCGCGGCCGGGCTCCCGCGGTGGCGTCGACGCCGGTGGCGTCGGTCATGACCACGTTCCCGAAGGTGCGCGCCGTGCCGACCGCGCCGTGCAGGAGGGGCGTGTAGCTGATCACCGGCGGCCTCAGATCCTGCGGGGTCTCGCTGAACTCGTCCGCGCCGATGTCGGGCGCGGTCCCGTCCCCGGAGTAGCCCGGGTTCCCCTGGCGAATGTCCGTATCATAGTCGTCGGTGATGCCGGCGACGTTCACGGCGCCGCTCTCGAGCAGCGAGGGGAGCGACGGGTCGATGTGCAGGAAGGCGGGATCGTCGCCCAAGGTGCTCAGGAACAGCGGGTTCTCCCTGACGGAAGCCGAGTCCCGCGGCGCCACGCGGGCCATGAAGGCCCCGATGCCGACGTCCGTGTTCGTGCCGTCGGTGAACGTCGTCGAGCCGTAGAAGTCGTTGTTGTTCGAGGCGGCCGCGTAGTTCGTCAGCTGCGTCCCGCTCCGGCGATAGGCGACGGCCAGCCCGGCGCCCTTCGGTGTCGTTCCGTTCACGAAGAGGTTGTCTCGCAGGGTCAGGGTCGGCGTGGTGGATGCGAGGACGGCGCTCGAACCGAACAGGGCGCCGGTGCTCGTGCCGGTCAAGAAGACGGTGTTGTAGTACGCGTTGACCGTCGTCCCGCCGGAGACGTAGAGCGCCACCAGCGGATCGGCCCCGTTCGCGGCGGGCGTCCGCAGGTCCCCGACGAGGTTGTTGGCCAGGGTGACGGTAGCTCCGCCGGAGACGAACAGCCCGTAAACGGAACCGCCGGCCTGGTTCTCCTGGAGGTCGTAGATCTTGTTCCTGACGATGCTCGAGGTCGTTGAGGCGACGCTGATCCCGTACACGGCGCCCGAAGGGGAGGTCGACGACAGGGTGTGGATGACGTTCAGGCTGCCGTCCGTCAGGTCGTTGGTGCCCGTCGCGATCCCGTAGACGCTCCCGCCCGTCGAGGACAGGCCGTCGATGGTGTTCGAGGTGACCGTGTAACTGCCCGAGGTCCCGATGTTGATCCCGTACAACGCGCCGCCGGCCGTGATGCCGCTGATCGTGTTGGAAACGACGCTCGACGTGCCGCGGTCGAGGACCATCCCGTAAGTGGCGGCCGTTCCGCCGCTCCAGTGGGTGAACGTGTTCCCGCGGAAGGTCTTCGTCGGCGAGCCGCCGTCCCCGTTGTACCAGCCGTAGAGGCCCGTGCCGCCCGTCACCGTGATGTTCGAGAAGTTGTTGTTCGTGTGGCTGATCACCGCGCCGGCGGCGGAGTTGGAGATGCTGTAGCACGCGTAGACCGTGCCGCCGGCCCCCCCCTTGTCGTAGGAGCCGACGATCGAATTGTTGCTGATCGTCTGGGTCCCGGTCGCCGGGACCCTTACGGAGTCATAGATGAAGTAGACGCTCCCCGTCGTGTTGACGCTCAGGTCGGTGAACGTGTTGTCGCTGATGTCCTGGGAGAGCGTCGCGGCGCTGTTGTAGATGTAGTTGTTGACGTTCGAGCCGGCGGCGCCGTAGGCGATGCCCCGCAGGTCGTTCCCCTGGATCGAGAGGGCCGCCGTACTCGCGCCGGCGCTGTTGTAGATACCATAGAGGGGGGCCGTGCTCGCGGCGGTGTACGTGACCAGGCCGCCGATGGCGTCGCCGAGCCTGTTGTTGTCCAGGTTGATCGTCGTCGAGACGCCGCCCGCCTGCTGGATCCCGTAGAACGGGCCCGCCGCGCTTCCGACGGTCATGCTTCGGACCGTGTTCCCGGTGATGTTGGCGGTCGCGACGGCAGCCGAGTTGTAGATCCCGCGTGTCTCCCCGGTGCCGTCATTGCGCCCGGCGATCACGCTGTTGTTCGCGATCGTCAGCGTTCCCGTGCCGGCGCCGCTCGTGATCCCGTAGAACAACCCGGCGCCGGTGCCGAGAGCGGAACAGTTCTGGATCGTGTTGCCGGTGATGGAAAGGGTCCCCGTCGCGGCGTTGTAGATCCCGTAGAACAGCGTGCTCGCGGTCGTCGTGCCGCTGATGCCGACGGTGATGGAGTTGGCGGTCCCCGTGCTGCCGATGGTGTTTCCGGAGAGGGCGAAGCTGTTGGCGAATCCGGCGGTGTCGATGCCGCGGAAGAGATAGCCGACAGCCGCCGCGCCCCCGGTGCTCATCCCGCCGATGTTGTTGTTCTGGATGACGACCGTGCCGCTGGAAGCCGCATGAATTCCGGCGATGAATCCGCCCGTCGTCATGGACGTGACGGCGATGGCGCCGGTCCCGGTCGCCGCGCCGATCGTGTTTCCGGCGGCGGTGCCGATGTTGACGGATCCGGCCAGGATGCTGATGCCCGTGAAGATCCCGGGTGCGGTCGATGCCCCGCTCGAAGTGGCCAGGGAGATCGCCGTGACGGTGTTCCCCTGGACGTCGGACGCCGGCGAGTTCGCGACGGTCAGCTCGATCCCGACGAACCGGCTCGCGACGGCGCCCGCGTACGTCGTGGTCCCCGTCCCCGCGGCGTCTTGGTAGCCGATCGTGTTCTGGCCGACCGTGTACCCGCCTCCGCTCGCCGTGACGATGTCGATCCCCCGGTGAACGTTGCCGGAGGTGGCCGTCCTCGTCGTCGTCTGGAAGAACCGGTTCCCGGTGATCGTCCACGAAGCGCTGTTCGAGGCGACCAGGATGCCGCTCGACGCGCTCGCGGCGTTGTAATAATCCTGGATGCCGTTGTCGACGATCGAGATTCCGCTGTTGGCGACCGTCGTCGACGTGCCGGCGGAGTAGATGGCATTGGTCGGGAGATTCGAGCCGGACGACGTGATCGTATTGCCCGTGATGGCGTCGTCGAGGTTCCCCGTCGTCGTGCCCGTCGAGAAGAGGATGGTGCCCAGGGTCGTGCTCGTCCCGGCGCCCCTGACGGTGCAGTTCCGGACCGTGTTCTCCGATGCGTCCGCGATGAAGCGAATCGTCGACGCTGTCGTCGTGTTGGTGTTGTCGAGGGTCAGCGCGTTGCCGCCGCTGTTCAGGCCGTCGATCGTGACGTTGTCGGCGCCGTTCAGGTCGATCAGGGGCCCCGCGATGCTGCCCGCGACGGTCCTGGCGCCTCCCACCGGGGAGATCGCGATGCTCGAGTAGGAGGCGGAGCCCGAGCCGCTCGCGTTGAGAACCGCGCCGGCGGACTCCGTCGTGTCGGAGCAGATCTCGATCGTGATCGCGCCGGTGTGGGTTCCCGCGTTGATGGCGTCGAACGCCGCCTTGAGCGTGGCGTAGCCGTTCGCTCCCGGCTCCACCTCGACCGCCTGTGCCGGAGAAGAATCGCAGACCCCGATGGCGGCGTGGGCGCCCGGCGTCGAGAGGATCGTCGCGACCGCCGAGGACATCGCTCCGAGACCGGTCGCGAGCATCCACAGAAGGACCCGCACGCTTCTCTCGTTCATCGCGCCCCTCTCGTCACGGCACCGCCCATGCCCTGGAAGCGAGCCGCCCGCCCCGCGGACCCGCGCACCCTCGCCGCGGTCCGGCGCCCCGTCCCTGCCCGATCTAGGGTCTAGTACGCTGCACGCGCTCCGGGAACAACCCCTTTTTCCCCCGTTTCTCGTGCTCGCCCGTCAATCCGGACATACCCCCAAACCCTTCAGAACCGGCCATTGCAAAAAGAAAGGCCCGCCCGGCCGTGAGGCCGGGCGGGCCGAACCAGGGGTCGTTCGGGAGAGGAGAGCCTGCCCTCCTCTCCATCGTGCCTAGTGGCAGTCTCCGTGATTGGGCTTGACCACTCTTGCCTTGCCGGCGGACTCGGTACCGTACGAGCTGTACCTCTGTCCGTTGAAGAACTGCGAGACGTAGAAGAAAACGTGTCCGGGAGCCGGGACCGCGGTGTCCTCGAACCCCATCGTCGTGTTGTCCGCGGTCGCACTGTCGATGCAGACCACGTCACCCAGATCGATGTTCGAGCCTTGGACCGTCAGGTTCGCCAGGTCGCCGCGCACCACGTCGTAGCTCTGGGCGTCGGCCACCGGGACCCACTCCATCCAGGTGCTGTGGCGGTCATTCAGGTTCAGGATCAGCGGCTCGGTCGGGTCGCTGCCCCGGTCGTGCGGCACCGAGACCATCGAGGACCCGCTCGCGGAGTGACCCGAGCTGTCGGTGACCTGATAGGTCATGGTGTAAACGCGCCCCGAGCCGTGGCCGTCGCGCTCGGCGCGGAGGTCGATCGAGAAGTCCGGGGTGCCGAGAGCGGCGCCCTGGATGTCGTTGATGGTGCTGCCGTCCCCGACGCCGTTGGCGTCATCGGGCTCGCTCGAGGTCGCCGAGGTGAGGATGACGATCGGGTTCGGATCGCAGATGTCCGTCGCGACCACCGTGTTGACGACCGAGGCCATGCTGTGGTTCGGCGGCCAGAGCACGTTCGGGTTCGAGCTGACCGAGATGGTCGGAGGCAGCGTGTCCTGGACCGTGACGGAGGTCTGGCAGGTGCCCTGGTTCCCGTAGGCGTCCGACGCCGAGTAGGTCACGATCGTCGTGCCCAGGGGGTAAGAGCCGGAGGCGTCCGCGCCGCCGGCAGTGTAGCTGTTGGTGATCGTGGCGAACTGGCCGCAGGTGCCGACTGCCGTGGCCGGAGGCACGGTGACGTTGGACGCCAGATTGCCCTGGCACTCGGAAGTGACCGGATCCGGGCAGGTAAGAACCCACGGTGAGCCCGTGCAGCCCGGCAGGCAGGTGTTCCGGTCGGGCTCGCAGACCACGGTCTGCGAGAGGTTGCCGATGACCACGTTGTCGACGCCCATCCCTCGGTAGGTGACGGACGTGTCGGAACCGGTCCTCCAGCGGAACTGGACGGTGTCGCCGAGGTTCGCGGGCACCGTGGCCGTATCCGTGGCGGTGTAGGGGACGGGGCCGCCGGTCCAGCCCAGATTCGACGCGTGGATCGGACTGCAGCCGGTCCGGTTCGTGTTGGTGGAGGCCTCCGCCGGCGTGGCGAAGTGGACCTGGGCCCAGTTGCCCGCTCCCACCTTGGCCTGGACGATCGCCTCGTCCCACTGGAACTCCATGTAGTAGGCCACGTCGAACTGGAGCGTGACGGGGCCGTTGGCGACCACGACCGGCGAGTAGACCGCCGACGACGTGTTGTTGACGTAGCTGCCGCTCCCGAACGGGCCATTGCCCTCCCAGGCGCCGTAGCCGCCGTCGCCGTTGCCGCACACCGAGCACCAGTGGAACTCTTGCGTGTACGCGGTGTTGACGCAGCTGAGGAAACCGTCGGCGATGTCGTCGTCCGGCACGGTGCTCGTCGCCCAGCCCGGATCCGCGTTGAAGTTCTGGGTCATCGTCCAGGTCCCGCCCGAGGACGGGTCGAGGTCGACGGCCAGGTCGAACGTCTGCAGCGACGGGGAGCCGTAGAAGTCGTCCCCGGTGATCACCACGATGAACCTCGCGGTGGGCGGCGACTGCCAATCGGTGCAGGCGACCGAAGACGACAGGTGGAACGTGAACCGGTCGCTCGACGGGTTCGTCGCCGACGCCCCTGCGGGCACCGTGCCGTACAGCGCCTCCGGGTCGGAGACGCAATCGACGTTGGACGTCGCGGGGAAGATCGTCACCTTGGCGTTGGTCAGGTCCGTCGCCATGTTGTTCTGGATCGTGATGTCCATGGTGACGGTCTCGTTGTTGTCCGCGTAGCCGTCGTTGTCGCCGTTGTCCGCGACCAGGGTGTTGGAGGAATAGACCACGTCCCCGGTCGCGCAGCCGACCGTGGCGGAGGCGGTGGAGGTTCCGGCCGGCGAGGCATCGGTGTAGGTGGCGGCGACCGTGTCCGTCGGCAGCACGAACAGGACGCCGTTGTTGGCGCCCGCGCCCGTGGCGGTCGACAGGGTGAGATTGCCCGAGAAGTACGGCGCAGAGCCCGTCAGCGTGACGACCTCGCTGTCGCCTGCGCCGCTCGTCACCGTGACCTGGATCGGCCCGACCGCGTCGGCGTCCGTCACGCTGAGGACAGCCGTGGACGCCGGGCAATCGTTGTAGCTCAGCCGGTCGAAGGCCACCTGGCCCACCTGGACGCCCGCGCCGCAGGAGGCGGCCTGGGCGGCGGTGTAGTACTCGTCGTACACCAGGTTGTCGTTGTCCAGCGCGATGTCGCGGTGCGTGCCGTGCGACGTGCCGATGAAGAAGAAGATGTCCACGTGCTCGTGGCCGTAGGCGAACCAGGTGTTGTCCGTGGCCAGGCCCTGGACCCCGTTGAAGGTGATCAGGAGCTGGTTGGGCGCGCCTCCCGAGCTGGGGCCGAGTCCCGGAGTGTCCGGAGTCCCGGTGTTGGCCGTCTCCCAGTTCCAGATGCCCACGTAGTCGAAGATCGTGTGGTAGTAGTAGGCCACCGCGATCGGGAACGCTCCCGCGTCGTCGCCCGTGGGGTTGGTCGGGCTGTCCCACTCGTTGTTGTAGAACGCCCCCCAGACGCCGCTGGTGTTCGAGAAGGTCTCGGTCGCGTGGTAGAAGGAGTGCCACTTCCAGATGTAGTGGTAAGGCTCGCCGTTCGGCGCGTTACCATGCAGTGCCGGCTGGAAGTTCTGCAGCATGAACGAGTCGGCGTTGTTGTTGAAGTTGTTGCCGGCGGTCGTCGCCGAGTTGCCGACCATCGCTCCCCGGTTGTTGACCGTGCTGCCGCAGATGCCGTCCGTCCGGTTCTCGCTGCCCACGGTGTTGGGGTTGCCGGCGGCGCCGGTCCAGCGCCACGGGTTGGTCGTCCCGCCGGTCACCCTCGACTCGTACCAGGGCGTCAGGGCGGTGTTGAACGGGCTGCACTGCTCCTCCCGCACGACCACGTCGTCGGCCTGGAGCATCTGCACCTGGGTCAACGTCGTGGGCGTCCCGTAACCGTCGAGAGGCGCCGTGACGTCGAAATCCAGGTTGATGCTGGTCAGTCCGGGCGTCGAGGGATCGGTGAAGAGCTGGAAGACCGCGCCGGCGACTCCTCCCGCCGGAACCGAGCCCACGTGGACCGGGTTGTTCAGGGCGGTCATGTAGGGGCCCCCGGGCCCCGAGAAGCTGACGGAGACCCATACGTCGGTCAGCGGCGTCCCCGTGTCGTTCGAGAACCCGAAGGTGTAGGCGGTGTACTCGCCGCCGTCCATGTACTGCGTGTAGAACTCGTTGACGCCCCCGTTGAAGAGGGGGCCGGTCACGGGGTCCGCGCCCGCGGAGGTGTTGTCGCAGCCGCCCGACATGATGAACCCGGCGTCCGAGACGGCCAGCGTGTCGGTCACGCTGGCGATGGCCGGGGTGCACGCGCCGTAAGTCGCGCGGATGCTCCCGCCGTTCGTCACCGTGATGCCGCTGCCGAGCTGGATCGTCCCGGAGAACACTCCGTTGGCGCCGTTGGCGCTCACGACCCTCGTATCAACGGGGGTCCCGGCGCTGTCCAGGCTGGTGATCGTGACGGAAGCCGGCGACGTGGCCGCCCCGTCCTTCACCGTTACCTGAGCGGCCTGGGAGAACGTGTACTTCGCCCTGTCGAGGACGACCCCGCAGGAGACGGCCGCGGAGACCGTGGGGACCGACTCCTGGTAGATCGCGGTGAGGCTGCCGCCGTTGATCACGGCGATGCCGCTGCCCGTCGCGATGGACCCGGTGAAGATCCCGTCGGCTCCGGCCGGGCTCAGGGTCTTCGTGTCGATGACGGCCCCCGCGCTGTCCTTGCTGACCAGCGTGACGGTCGGATCGGTGGCCGCCAGGTCGTACACCGCGAGAACGACGGTGTCGTTGCAGTTGTACTGCGTCTTGTCGAGGACGACCTCCGTGACGTCCGGTATCACCGTCTTCTTGGCTTGCACCCGACTGTCCGAGGGCAGCGGGTTCCCTTCGCCGTCGGTGATGCTCGAGACGTGCGGGGTCTTCTGCTCCGCGCGGGCCACCGGAACGATGGCGCACAGCGCGACGATGAGGCATCCGACGAGACACGTGATGCCCCATGCCTTGAGGATTCTTTCCGTCATGGATTTCCCCCCCATGGTTGATAACCGAACATTCGGTGCTTCGAATGAAAACGACATTCCACAGCTCCCAGCTTAACGGTCAAGCCCGCCTGCCCCGCGATCGACGGAACCGCGAGCGGTTTCCAACGTTAGAACTTCGACCATCCCGGAAACGGCCCGGCCGAGCCGGGCACACGTCCGCGATGGGTTGGCGGGATTTCGATCGGGACGATCTTCGAACGTCCATATGACCCCGTCCGGTAGAGACGAGCATCGCTCATACGCCGCCGACGAAAGTTTTTCTCCGCTCGATAATGCCCAGTTCATGGCCCTCCCCGACCCTTGCTTGTGATTTCATACACCAAAAAGGGCCGGGTTACAACCCAGAAAAACCAGTCTTCTGAGGGCACTTAAGACCCAGCTTGATGGCACAAAGATGCCGCTCACCCCCGTTCGCCGCTGGGACACCACGGGAGGGCTTACGGCAGGCTGACCAGCGCCGAGGCCTCCCCACCCTCCGCCACCGCGACGGGCACCGGACCGACGCCGGGGTGGCCCGGCACCGTGATGACGTAGTTCCCGGGCGACAGGAGGGGTACCAGGGTGCTGCCGTCGGCGTCCGTCGGGCGAGGAGGATTGCGGTCCGCGACGTAATCCCATCCGGGGAAGAGGGGATCGGGCCGCAGGACCACCTGGACCCCGGCCACCGATCCTCCGCTCGAGCGGACGACACGGACCCTGAGGGTCCCTCCCAGGCTGGCCTGCATCAGGATCTCGGGGCCGTTGTCCTCCGAGGGGGGCAGGACGTCCGTCAACAGCGCCGGAGCCCAGGCCACGGGGATCGCCGTGATGTTCACCGGGCCGTCGGTCGGTGCCGTGATCCTGAAGGAGCCGTTTGCGTCGGTGCGGGTCGGCAGGGAGCCCGACTCCGCGAGGCCCGGCGGCGCGACGACGACCATCGCGTCCCGGATCCCGAGCCCCTTGGGATCGACCAATCGGCCCCTCAGGGGCCACCCGGGCTCGAGGGAGAGGTCGGCCGTCGGGGTCGGCGTCTCGTCGCTCACCGCCAGCGGGTAGAGCTCGGCGGCCTGGTAGCCCTGGGCGCGGGCGGTGACGCGATAGGTCCCCTGATCGACCCCCTCCACCCGGTAGGCGCCGTCGGGACCGGATTTCGCGCTGAACGGTCTCGCGGGATCCCCTCCACTGGTGGCGTCTCTGACGGTCGTGATGGTCGCCCCCTCGATGGCGATCCCGTCCGGGCCGGTGATCCTGCCGGAGATCGAGTTCATGGGCAGGACGATGTCCTGCTGGACCTCCGGCTGGTCCGGGATCACCAGGCGCACCGAGCTCAACCCGCCGGGCGCGCCCGTCTGGACCGACGCCTGGTAGGCGCCCCCGAAATCGAGCCCGATCCGGTAGCCTCCCTCGGCGTCGGACCGGGCCGACTTGACTCCCGGCGGCGCCGTGGCGTCGGTGGGGCTCAGGACGATCGCCGTGTTGGGCAGCAGCGTGTCGCCTCTCAGGACCCGCCCGGCCAGGACGATCTTCGGCGTCGTGTCGAAGTCCAGCGTCGTCGTCTCCCCTTCGACGATGACCGCGGTTTTCGCTCCCGGTCCGACTCCACGGAACCCCCCAACGGGCTCGCGCATGACCTCGTAGGTCCCCGGGGTCAGGTACGGGAACAGGTAGCGTCCTTCCGCGTCGGTCACGGCGTTCCGGACGTCGTCTCCGACTCCCGTGTAGACCACGATCCCGGCGTCGGGCACGGGCTGCTGCTGCGCGCCGAAGACCGTCCCCGTCAGCGTTCCGCCGCGGTACATCTGCACGACGAGGTCCGGTGTCTCGCCGCCCTCCGACAGCTCGACCCGGGTGCGGGACGGAGAAAACGACGGGTGCTCGACGACCACCTGGAGCGCTCCGGCCTCGAGCCCGCCGATGACGAACGACCCGTCCCCGGCGCTCACCGCCCTTCCCAACGCGGGAGCCATCGCGTCAACGCGAAGCGCGGAAGTCTGGGGTAGATCGACGCGGACGGCCGCACCGGAAACCGGCGACCCGTCCCGGGCGGCGACGACACGGCCCCGCAGGGTCACTCCCGCCTCGAGGGTCACCGTGCCCACGTCCGTGACCTGCTCGGCCGCGACCGAAATCCCCGACTTCTCCACGGACGAGCCATGCTGGGCGGTCACGTCGAGGATGTACGTGCCGGGAGCGAGGTCGACGACCCTGAAGCCCCCCGCCGGATCCGTGCTCGCCTGCTCCCCGGCCTGGCCCGCGGGCAGGGCCGAGTCCGCGGCGCCTCCGCCGTCGGCGCGGATCTTGACCCGGAACGCGGCGGGTACGGCACCGCTCGAGGCCACCACGCGGCCGACGATGCTCCCCCCTCGCACGAGAACGAAGTCCACCGTCAGGTCGCCGGCTCTCGCGCCGTCGCGCTCGGCAGGCGCGAACCCCTTCGCGCGAACGGTCACGAGGTCGACCCGCGGCTCGACGAGGCCCGGGATCCGGTACCGTCCGTCCGCCTTCGTCCTGGCCTGGCGTGTCTTCAGGCGGTCCCCGTCGTGCCAGGCTGCCGTGACCTCGGCGCCCTCCACGGGGGCGTTGCCCGAGTCCGTGACGCGCCCGGCGAGGTCCCGCCCCTCGGCGACCACGACGGTGCCCAGGTCCGTGGTGATGCCGTTCTCGAGCTTCACGCCTTGCTTCTCGACATCGCCCCCCTCCCCGGGAAGGAGTCGCACCGTGAACGTCCCCGGCGCGAGATGTCGGACCGTGTGAAGTCCGCCCTCTCCTTCCACGATCTCGTCCCGGCTCACCGGGAGCCCGGGTGACGGTCCCTTTCGGCGACCGATCACACGAGATTCGTCGAAGATCTCCACCGCGAGGTCGTGGACGGGCCTCCTGGCCGGGTCGAGGAGCCGGACCGTGAGCGCGGCGCCCACGTCGAGCCGGATCTCAAGCTTGCCCGAGTCGCCCGCTCCCGGGACGTCGATCGGCGCGCGCTCGAAGGGGGCAAATCCCTTCATCCGGGCGATGAGGCGATACCGGCCTCGAGGAACGGCCTCGAACGCGAACGCTCCGGACGGGTCGGTAGCCACTGTCCGCAGGCCGCGCCCCGGCAGAAGCTCCGCAAGAGCCGGATCGACCGGGCTCACCTCGAGGCTCACGCCCGCGATCGGCTTCCGATCGGGCCCCACGACGCGCCCCGCGAGACGGCCGATGGCCTCGAGGAAGAACTCGAGACCCATGACCTCGCCCGTGGCCACCGAGCGGCGCTGGGGTACGGAGACGTTCTCGAGCTTACCGGGCGGCCGTCCCGCGGCCCGAGCTTCGACGGTCACGGTGCCCTGTGGAACGCCCGGGAGCTCGAATCGGCCGTCGATTCCGGAGACCGCCGTGGAGCACCCCGCCTCCCCGAAGAGCTCCGCGTCCGGGTCACGCACGAGAACCGCCACCCCCGCGATGGGCTTTCTCGTCGACCGATCCCGCACGACCCCCGAGAGCGCGAAGCCTCTCCTCAAGCTCACCGACACCGTGGAGCCGGTCTTGGCGTCGAGCTGCGTGAAGGGAGCGTACCCCCTCGCCTCGACGCGCACCGCGAAGACCGGTCCCGAGAGCCCATGGACGCTGAACGACCCATCCGCGCGCGTCTCGGCCCGAGCCGGAATCGTGACGGTGGTCGGCCGCGGCGCGGCGCCGGGCGGCGCGTCGGGCGCGAGAGGGAGGACCAGCACGACGGCTTGGTCCACGGGCTTCCCGTCGGCCCCAATCACGTAGCCGTGGATCTCGGTCCCCTTCGTGGACGCGGCCGCGGGGTGGGGCGCTGCCGTCGAATCGGCCGCCCAACCGAGGAGGAGCACGCCGAGCGCCGCCACCGCGACGCTTACCTGGGCCAGGAAAGCTCGGCGCGTCCGCGTGGCCCCGGATGCAAGCATCACGGGGTCGATGATGCTCCAGCCTGACGGCTCCCGCAACGCGATCAAGGCAAAGGGCAGGGTGACGTGTTCGGACGCTCCGCGCCGGTGCCGTACGTGCCGAGACTCGATTCCCTGCACTGGTCCATTCGCGAGACGAGGTAGTAGAAGCCGGCGCCGACCGAGGGAACCGCCGCGTCGACGGTGCTGGCGCTGCCGAGGTTGCTGGAGAAGCAGGTTTGGCCGAACGTCCACGGGCGACCGATCGTTCCCCGATACGCGTTGTACGGCCCGCCCACGTCGGTCCACGTGATCGTGGTGTCCGTGGGGTTCTTCGCCAGCCGCACGCTGCCGTCGATCTCGGGCGGCTGCGGGACGGACGTCCCCGCGCAGACGCCGGTGGCGCAAACGTCGTTGCAGGTCGTCGGGTCGGCGTCATTGCAGGCTGTGCCGTCGGTCTTGTTCGGATTGGAGCAGATGCCCGAACCCGGGTCGCAGACGCCGGCGTCGTGGCACGAGTCGAGCGGCGCGCAGACCACCGGGTTCGAGCCCGTGCAGACCCCCGACTGGCACGTGTCCGTCTGCGTACAGGCGCTGCCGTCGTTACAGGCCGTGCCGTTGGCCTTCGCGGGGTTGGAGCAGATCCCGGTGCCCGGATCGCACACCCCCGCGTCGTGACACGGATCGAGCGGCGAGCAGATCACGAAGTTCGAGCCCGTGCAAACGCCCGACTGGCACGTATCGGTCTGCGTACAGCCATTGCCGTCGTTGCAGGAGGCCCCTTCGGCCTTCGGCGGGTTGGTGCAGATCCCGGTGCCCGGGTCGCACGTCCCCGCGTCGTGGCACGGGTCGAGCGTCGAGCAAACCACCGGGTTGGACCCCACGCAAGCACCGGCCTGGCAGGTGTCCGTCTGAGTGCAACCATTGCCGTCGTCGCAGGACGTCCCGTCGGCCTTCGTCGTGGCCGCCGAGCACACGCCCGTCCCGGGATCGCACGTTCCACCGTCGTGGCACTGATCGGCCCCGCAGGTCTTGGGAGTGCCGAAGCAGCCCACGCTCCCGCAGGTCGGCAGGACGACCGAGTCGATCACCATCCCCGTCCGTCCGATGATGCTGTCCGAGCCCACGCGCCAGCGGAGCTGGATGGTCGAGCCCGTCGCCGACGCCGGCAGCGCGACGTCGATGAAGGTCCAGCCCGCGCTTCCGCTCCAGCAGTCGCGGCCGGCGAGCGGATTGCCGGTGAAGGCGTAGACCGTGTGGTCGTACCCTCCGGAGACGAAGGTCCCGCCCGCCGCGATGATGTCCTGCCAAGTGCCGGTCCCGAGCTTGATCTCCAGGACCGCGCCGTCGTACGCGAGCCAGTAATCCCACGCCGACTTCTCGAGATCGTACGCGGTCCAGAAGCTGACCGTGCCGCCGCCCCTGGCGACGAACGGCGGAGTGACCAGGGCCTTGTCGGAAACGTAGGGCGGATCGTTGGTCCAGACGGAGTTCGGCGCCGTGGCGTAGAAGCTCGCCGAAGTCTCCCAGGCCATGTCGCCGCCCTGGCCGCCGAGGAGCTCGGTCGTCCAGCCGGTCGGAAGGTCGGGAGGAGCCACGCCATCGAAGCCCTCGTTCAGCGTGGCGGGAGTGCAGGCGCAGACGTCGTCCGTCGTGCATAGGAGGCCGTCGTCGCAGGAAGCGCCGTACGCCTTCGGCGGGTCGGAGCAAATGCCGGTGGCGGGATCGCAGACTCCGGCGTCATGGCACTGGTCGAGCGGCGTGCAGGTCACCGGGTCGGAACCGACGCAAGCACCCGCCTGGCACGCGTCGGTGTGGGTGCAGGCGTTGCCGTCATTGCAAGAACTCCCGTCGGTCTTCGGCGGATTGGAACAGGCCCCGGTGCCAGGGTCGCAGACCCCGGCGTCGTGGCACGGGTCGAGCGGCGTGCAGATCACCGCGTTCGACCCCGTGCAGACGCCCGCCTGACACGTGTCCGTCCGCGTGCAGGCGTTGCCGTCGTTGCAGGACGTCCCGTCCGTTTGGGCGGTGGGCGCCGAGCACACGCCCGTCCCGGGGTCGCACGTTCCAGGATCGTGGCACGCGTCGGCGGTGCAGATCACCGGGTTCGAGCCCGTGCAGACCCCCGACTGGCACGTGTCCGTCTGCGTGCAGGCGCTCCCGTCGTTGCAGGTCGCGCCGTTGGCCTTCGCCGGGTTGGAGCAGATCCCCGTTCCCGGATCGCAAACTCCGGCGTCGTGGCATGGATCGAGCGGCGTGCAGATCA
This sequence comes from Terriglobia bacterium, assembly GCA_020073205.1. NCBI lineage: Bacteria > Pseudomonadati > Acidobacteriota > Terriglobia > Terriglobia bacterium. The sequence continues at coordinate 74,190 of JAIQFR010000003.1, read as the reverse complement.
CCGGATTCGACCCCGTGCAGATCCCCGCCTGACACGTGTCCGTCAACGTGCACGCGTTGCCGTCATTGCAAGATGTCCCGTCCGTCTTGGCCGTGGCCGCCGAGCACACCCCCGTTCCGGGGTCGCACGCTCCGGGGTCGTGGCACGGATCGGCCGTGCAGACCACCGGGTTCGCCCCCGTGCAGACACCCGCCTGGCACGTGTCCGTCTGGGTGCAGGCGCTGCCGTCGTTGCAGGTCGCGCCGTTGGTTTTCGCGGGGTTGGAGCAGATCCCCGTCCCCGGATCGCAGACCCCGGCGTCGTGACATTGGTCGAGCGGCGTGCAGATCACCGGGCTCGAGCCCGTGCAGACCCCCGCCTGGCACGTGTCCGTCTGCGTGCAAGCGCTTCCGTCGTTGCAGGTCGTGCCGTTGGCCTTCGCCGGGTTGGAGCAGATCCCGGTGCCCGGATCGCAGACTCCCGAGTCATGGCATGGATCGAGCGGCGTGCAGATCACCGGGTTCGACCCCGTGCAGACCCCCGCCTGGCACGTGTCCGTCTGCGTGCAGGCGTCGCCGTCGTTGCAGGACGTCCCATTGGTCTTCGGCGTGGCCGCCGAACACGCGCCCGTTCCGGGGTCGCACGCTCCGGGGTCGTGGCACGGATCGGCCGTACAGACCACCGGGTTCGTCCCCGTGCAGACGCCCGCCTGGCACGTGTCCGTCTGCGTGCACGCGTTGCCGTCGTTGCAGGTTGCGCCGTTGGCCTTCGCGGGATTGGAGCAGATCCCGGTCTGTGGATTGCAAACGCCGGCGTCATGACACGAGTCGAGGGGCGTGCAGACGAAGCCGCAGACGTCGTCGGCGGCCTGCACACCCAGGGTCGTGGCGCTCGACCCGCAGCCGTTGTTGTACCGAACGGTGTACGCGTACATCGTCCCGTTCACGGCGGTGTTGTCGACGAACGACGTGGTGCCGTAGGCGATGCCACTGGCGATCGCCGTGCCGTCCCGGAGCACGTCGTAGGTGAGGGTGCCGCCGGTGCCGCCCCAGCTGGTCGGGTCCTGGGACCAGGAGACGAGGACCCCGGTGTCCAAGGCGGGGCCGAGGTCCGACGCGGTATTGTTCGTGAGCCCGATGGGCACGGGGCAGCAACCCGGCAAGCTCGTGTTGCGCGTGGGCTCGCAGATCAGCGTCTGCTCGAGGTTGCCGACGGCCACGTCGTCGACGCCGAATCCGCCATAGGTCGTCCCGGCACCGATGGAGTCGGTGCCCAGCCTGAAGCGGAACTGGACGTTCTGGCCCGAGGTGGCGTTCACCGTCGCGGTGCTCGTCGTGGTCCAGCTCGCGCCGGCCCCGGTCCAGGCCGTGACACCCGACGCCAGCGGATCGCAGAACGACGTGGACGCCGTGAGCGGCGCCTGCGCCGGCGAGGTGAACGGGAGCCGGGCCCAGGAGCCCGATCCCACCCTGTACTGAACAAGCGCGCCGTCGTAGGTCTCCTCGGTCCGGTACGCCACGGAGAACTGCAGCGTGACGTTGCCGTTGGCGACGAAGACCGGCGAGTAGAGCGCCGACGAGGAATATCCGCTGTACTCCTGCCCGGAGGTCCCGAAAGGTCCGTTGCCGACCCAGGCCCCGTAGCCGCCACCGCCGTTGCCGCAGGCGGCGCACCAGTGGAAGTCGTTCACGTAGGCGATGCCGGCGCAGCCGGACGCGTTGTCATCGTCCGGAACCGTGCCGGTGGTCCAGCCGGGATCCGTTCCGAAGCTCTGGTTGTAGGCGTAGCTGCCGCCGTAAGCGGTCGGGTCGAGATCCAGAGGGAGGGTGAACGTCTGCAGCGTCGAGGGGGCGCTCACGCCATCCCCGGTGACGACCACGGTGAACTTCGCCGTGGGCGGGGCCTGCCAGTCGGAGCAGGCAACCGTCGGCGACACGCGGAAGATGAACCGGTCGCTCGGTCGGTTCGTCGCCGTGGCTCCCGCGGCCACGGTGCCGTAGACCGCCTGGTTGCTCGAGAAGCAGTCGATGTTTGGTGAGTCCGAGAAGATCGTCACCGTGGTGCCGGTCAGAGGCGTCGCCATGTCGTTCCGGATCGTGATGTCCATGGCGACGGTCTCGCCGTTGTCCGCGATCCCGTCGTTGTCGCCGTTGTCCGAGGCCTGGGTGCTCGACACGTAGACGACGTCGCCGCCCGCGCACTCGAGGGTGGCGGTGGCCATCGTGGTCCCGACGGGCGAGGCGTCCGTGTAGGTGGCGGTGATCGTCTCGCTGGGCAGAACGAACAGGACCCCGTTGTTGCGGCCGACCCCGGAGCGGGTCGCGAGCGAGAGGGTCCCCGAGAAGTAGGGAGCCGAGCCCGTCAGCGACACGATCTCGCTGTCGCCGGTGCCGGGGCTCGACACGGTCACCGTGACGGGTGAGGTCGCGCCGGCGTCCACCACGCTCAGGACGGCGGTGGACGACGGGCAGTCGTCGTAGGCGTACCGGTCGAACGCCACCAGACCCACCTGCCCGCTCCCGCCGCACGACGCTCCCGACTGCGCGGAGGCGTAGTACTCGTCGTACACCAGGTCGTCGTTGTCGAGAGCGATGTCGCGGTGGGTGCCGTGCGACGTGCCGTGATTGAAGAAGTAGACGTCCATGTGCTCGTGGCCGTACGCGAACCACGTGCCGATCGTGGCCTGGCCGCCCACGCTGTTGAACGTGACGATGAGCTGATTCGGGGCGCCCCCCGAGCCGGGGCCGTACGCGGGTTGGTCCGGAATTCCGGTGTTGGCCGTCTCCCAGTTCCAGGTGCCCGCGTAGTCGAAGATCGTGTGGTAGTAGTAGGCCACCGAGATCGGAAACTCCGCCGCCTGGTCGCCCGACGGGTGGGTCGGACTGTTCCACTGATCGTTGTAGAACGCCCCCCACACGCCCCCCACGTTGGAGACGGTCTCCGACGCGTGGTAGAAGGAATGCCACTTCCAGGCGTAGTAGTAGGGCTGTCCGTTGGCCGCGGTCCCCCTGAGCGCCGGCTGGAAATTCGTGAGCAGGAACGAGTCGGCGTTGTTGTTGAAGTTGTTGCCGGAGGTGGTGGATGAGTTGCCCACCATCATGCCGGCGTTCGCGACGCTGCTGCTGCAGATTCCGTCGGTCCGATTTTCGCTGCCCACGGTGGCGGGCTGGGACGCGCTACCGGTCCAACGCCACGGGTTGGTCGTGGCCGCGCCGACGACCGACTCGTACCAGCTCGAAGAGAGCGGGTTCGTGTCGAACGTGTTGCACTGCGTCTGCCGCGCGACGACGTCGTCGGCCTGGAGGAGCCGCGTCTGGGTCAGGCGCTTCGGCACGGTGAATCCGTCCGCCGGGGACGTGACGTCGAAGTCCATGTTGACCGGGGTCAGGCCGACGGTGGAGGGGTCCGTGTAGACCTCGAACACCGCGCCTCTCAGGCCGTGTGCGGGGACCGTACCCACGTGGATGTCGTTGTTGAGCGCGGTCATCTTGGAGGCACCGGCCCCCGAGAAGCTGAGGTGCACGCGCACGTCCGTCAGCCCGGCCTCCGTCGGGTTCACGAAGCCGATCGTGTAGCTGCTGTACTCGCCGGCGTCCATGTACTTGGTGTAGTACTCGTTGACTCCGCCGTTGAACATGGGGCCGGTGAAGGGGTCGGTCCCGGCGGCGTCGTTGTCGCAGCCGCCTTGGATGACGTACCCGCCGTCCGCCACCGCGGCCTGACACGCGACGGCCGCGACCGCCGGAGCGACCGATCCGTAGGTCGCGGTGAGGCTCCCTCCGTCGGCCACGGCGATGCCGCTGCCGCCGGTCGCGAGGGTCCCGGTGAAGACGCCGCCGGAGCCGGTGCACGACACGGTCTTCGTGTCGACGACCGCCTGGGCGCCGTCCTTGCTGGTGAGCGTGACGGAGACCGGCGAGGTCGCCCCCGAGTCGTCGACCGTGACCCTCACCGTGTCGGAGCAGGTGTACTCCCCCTTGTTCAGGGAAACCTGCGCCACGCCCTGACTCGCGACGTCCCCGGCGACCACCAGGGAGTAGGTCATGCCGCCCGGATCGTTGTAGCCGATCACGTCGACCCGAACGGTCCCGGAGGAGGGAAGTCCGTGCGCCGCGTCGAGGAAGACGCCCTCGGTCGGGTTGGTATGATCCCGGGTCGCGGCGGAGGCCGTACTCCACCCGCTCGAGAAGTTGTTCCCCCAGTACTCGCTCGAGCCGATCGTGACCTCGAGGTCGCAGTCCTTCTGGAGGGTGTTCCCCGCCGCGTCGTAGTAGGTCATCATGATCCGCAGCGGGATGCCGTTGCCGTTGATCGTGTAGTAGAAGGTCCTGGTGCTCCCGTCGCCCAGGGCGTCGCCGTTCTGGACCCAGAGGAACGGCGCGCCGCTCCCGAGGTGAAGGACCGCCGGGAGATTGGCCCGGCCGTAGCCGACGTCGCTGCCGTAACGCTTCGAGATCGTGATGCTGTCGGTCGGATACGCGGTCGTCCCCATGTCCTCGCCCGAGGCGAGGATCATCGCCTTGACCAGCGAGCCCACGGGGTCGATGGCATTGGCCGGTACGGCCGCACCGGTCGGATAGTATCCGGCGAGGAAGTAATCGCGAACGAGGGCGGCGAGTCCCGCCGCGTCCGGAGCCGAGAACGAGGTGCCTCCGGACTTGCTACCGTTCGTCCAATCCCAGTACACGGACTTCGTCGAGTCGGTCTGGCACATCGCGTGAGGCCGCTCACCCGCCTCGAGCTCCCCGCCGATCTTCTCGAGGTTCGCCATGTAGGCCAGGATGTCGGGCTTGATGCGGCCGGAGGTCGAGACGGGTCCCCGCCCCGAGCCCAGGTCGAGGCTGCCGGAGCACGCGGCGTTTCCGTCCCACCCGCAGTCCTCGAAGAGACGGTCGGGGCTCGAAGGATCGGTGCCGCCCACGGAGATCGCGTTCTTCGCCGTCGAGGGGGAGCCGATGGTCCCCCCACCCGTGACGCCACCGTTTCCGGCCGCCACCGTCACCACCATACCGGGGTTGTCGTAGATGGCGGTGTCGAGGTTGCTGGCGGTGGTGTCGTAGGTGGGCGACGACGTGCCCCACGAGTGGGTCTGGATGAAAGAGCCCTTCCCGATGGAGGCGGTGATCGAGGGCCCGAGGTCGGTGGGTGCGTTGATGGAACCCGCCGAGGTCCCGATGTCCTGGAAATAGACCTTCGCGTTCGGGGCGATGCCGATGTCGTAGTAGGTGGCGGGGGTGTGCGTCGTGTCCGGATTCGCCCCCATGTTGGAGATCGATCCCACCGCGTGCTGCGCCGTCCAGGTCCCATGCCCCCCATCGGCGGAGGCGTAGCTCGTCACGCACACGTCGCCGCCGTACTCGTCGTAGCCGACGACTTTCCTGTGGGAGGTCCCCACCGTTCCGGGCTCGGACGTGTCCTGGGCGAAATGCTCGGCGTTGGTGTTGAGGCCCGTGTCCATCACGGTGACGATCTGGGCCGTGCCGCTCGCGTCGCCCCTGAGCCCGACGTTCCAGAGCTTCCAGCCCGTGAGCGTGTTCGTGGTGAACACGCCGTCGTTCTGCAGGAGCACCGGCACCACGGTCGGCGAGGTGGACGACGCCAGGAGGTGCGCATAGGTCTTCTCGGAGATCCACCTCACCCCCGGGATCATGGCGAGGTCGGGCACGGCCTCGGGGGCGGTCTCCGCCAAGACCACGGTCAGCTCCGCGTTGGAGACGATTTGCTCCGGCCGCGGGAAGATGCCCAGGCGTCCAAGGGAGTCCAGGACCTCTCCGAGGTCCGCACCCCTGTGGAGGGTCAGCTCGAGAGCCCACGGTCGCATCGCGCCCGTGGCCTGATCGTAGGCCACGTCCACCGGGATCAGCTCCTGGCCGATACGCGGGCTGATCTTGTATGCCGGATGGTAATCGCCCACGAACGTCACGAACGGCAGTTCCTTGACGGCCGCGACGGCCCGGGACGGGATCTCGGCGATGTAGGTATTGATGTTGACGTACTCGCCGAGGACCGCGCCGGCGGCCTCGAGAGCATCCACCTGCGACTGATCGCGGGTGAACCCGTCGATCTTGACGAGGTAAAAGCCGTTCTCACGGGCGAGCTGGCTCCCCTCCTCGAGCACGAGGTCCGCCGGCATCTGCGCCAGCGCGGCGCGAGGGGCCTTCACGTCCAGCGTGGCGACGCCGTTGACCAGGATCTCATCCTCGGCCAGGGCCTCGGCACGCTTGCCGACCCCGTTATATGGAGGAAGGGGGGTCTTGTACGGCCACCAACCCTGGCCCCGCTGGACCTCCGGCGTGCGGGGCCCGCCCGCGATCCCCCAACGGGCGGACGTCGACGAGCCCGCCGATTCCTCCCGGTCCACCGGGTTGCCTTCCCCATCGGTGACCGCGCTCACCCCTGCCAGGGTGGGCGGTCCACCCGGTCGATTCTCCCCCTGGGGCGGATCCGCGGCGAGGGTGGCCGAAACGACGACGAGAGCCGCGACAGCGCAGCGGATCCAGCGCGCGCTGCCCCACGTCTCGAGAACGGTCGTTGCCGTCACTGGCGTGCCCCCTCGAGTCGAATCAAGACTTCCGACCGTCGTGCGTTCCTTGCCTGACCGAGGAGCCCGAAAACCCGCAGAGAAACCTCATCCCGCACTGCACGGGACGACGGGCATTCTTCGTGCCAAACCTTCCGCGCTTCCGATACGACCCGTGGAGGCAGGCTCCCGCGAGGCGCGTGGTGATGGCCGTCGAGATACGACCGAACGAAAGCCGGCGACGTGCGACACGGCGACCCATCGTGACGGCGGCGAGCAAGTTTCCGCGAATAAGCTCTGTAGCAGCCATGCCCCCTCGCGATGGTGCGACCTTCATCTATACGGTGCTCGAAGGCCACCGGCAACGGCGGAGTCCGACATCCTTCAGGCTCAGGACGACCATTCCACGGGATCAAGTTCCGCGTCTTCTGACCTTTAGCCGTTCCGTGGCGTGAAAGACCGGTCCACGAGCAGGGTCGCTCGAGCCGCATCAGCGCGTGGCGCCTCGTTGGAAATCGTCCGAGGAGCTTTTCCCGAGTCATCCAGGACCGTGGCCGACATGGTTTACAGCGGTCGCGACTACGGCGCAATCGGCGCATCGGTCAAAATCTTCGCGCACTATGCGACCCGTCGCGATGGGACACAAGTGCCACTCGACATCGGACACGTTCGATCCTGTTTACATCGCGCGAGGAGCAAACTCGCCGCGTCCAAGTCGAGGACGCGCCGGGTTCTTCTGTCGATTGTTCTTGTCAGACGGTGCGGGGAGGCTGGACCAGCTTGTGCCGGTAGGCGTAGAGGAGGAGCTGTAGCCGATCGTGCACTTCGAGCTTGGCGAAGATCGACGTCAGGTGATGGCGCACGGTGGTCTCGCTGATGCAGAGCTGTCCGGCGATCCGCCGGTTGCTCAGGCCGTCGCCGAGAAGCACGATCACTTCCTTCTCCCGGGGGCTCAGGGAGGCGATCTTCACGACCTCGGGGTCGCTCCTCGCCATTTCGGTCGCGTGCGACAGCTCCGCGAGCACGCTCGCGGTCGTCGCGCGGTCGAGCCAGACCTCGCCGGCCCGGACCTTGTGCACGGCTTTGAGGAGCACGTCGGGAGCGGCCTCCTTCTCGACGATCCCCACCGCCCCGAGATGAACGGCGCGGCGCTGGACCAGCACGTCCCGCAGGCCGGTCAGGATGAGGATCCTGGCGGCGGGGGCCGCCGTTCGGAGATCTCCGATCAGGTCGAGGCCGCTTTCGGCGCCCAGATCGAGGTCGAGCAGGACGATGTCCGGCTGGCCGCTCTCGGCGATACGGAGCGCGCCGGCGCGGTCCTGAGCCTCGCCCACGACCTCGAACGCCGGATCGCTCTCGAGGAGCATCCTCAGCCCGTGACGGACGAGGGCGTGATCGTCCACGAGGAGGATCCGGACCGGCGGGGCCGAGGTCGGCATCAGGGTTTCGGAGTCTTGAGGCGTCACAGCGGTATCTCCACGCTCACGATCGCACCTCCGTCTTCCCTGCCGGTGACGCCGACGCAGCCGCCGAGCGCTTCGGCGCGCTCTGCGATCGAGCGCGGCCTGAAGGGAGCGAACGGCGTTCCGGCGGCGCCCTCGTTCTCGATGCTCAGGGCGAGGAATCCCCCCTTGCAGGCCATGCGGACGGTAGCACGGGAGGCACCGCTGTGCCTCCTCACGTTGCTCAGCCCTTCCGCGATCATCTGGAACGCCTCCCCTGCGATCCGATCGTCGACGGGGATGTCGCTCTCCGACATCACTTCCACCAGGATTCCCGTCGCCTCGGAGTACTTGGCCGCGAAGCGCGTGACCGCCGGCACCAAGCCCTCGCCCGAGCCCCCTCCCCATCGGAGCGTGGATACCTGGTGGCGGAGATCGTCGATGCCGTGGGCGGTCATCTCGAGGAGGCGCTCGACCTCGTCCCTCACGTCCGGGCCTTGCGACAGGATCTTCTGGCGCAACCCCGCCAGCCCGATGCGCAGCCCGACGTACGGCTGGATCACGCTGTCGTGGATGTCGCGGGCGATTCGCTTCCGCTCTTCCTCGGACGCGCTGGCGGCGAGGCGATCGGCGAGCCGGATGTTCTCGATGACGGGCAGGGCGTGATCGACCACCTGAACGAGGAACGCCACGTCCGATTCGTCGAACGAGCGCGTCGCGTCGAAGGCGAGCCAGAGCCATCCCCGACCCCGATTGGGAAGGACGAACGGCACGCCCAGGAACGAGTCGGCCTCGAGGACGGCCGCCAGGAGCTCGCAGGCCGCCTGGCCGTCCCACGCCTGCGGCGTCTTGGAAACGCGGCGTCCCCCCTCGGAAACGGCGACGGGCCAGGTCTTCACCCGGTCGGGCTTCGCGAACTCGACCGCGAGATCGTCGGGAAACCTCAGTAGCCGTGTGGCGAAATCCTCGGGGACCGAGTCCGCCTGCACCGCCCCCTCGGGCTGCCCGCGACGGACGTGGCGCAGCTCGTGGAGCCCCGTCGTGGCATCGCGCGTGATGAGCGCGCAGCCGCCGGCGTCGTACAACCGCATCACGCGGTGGATCAGGACGCCGACCGTCCGGTCGATTCCGAAGCGCGCGTTGGAAACGGTGCCGACGTCCTTGAGGAACTGGAGGCGCGTTCGGAGCTTGACCTCGAAGCCCCCCCGCGAAGCCATCATGTAGCCCAGGGCCAGAAGGAACGCGGGGCGGATCAAGAAGCGCTGGCGCTCGAATTCGGGTTCCGGCGGCGCCGTCGCGTAGCCGAGGACGGTGAAGAGCACGGTGGAGACCAAGGTCACCCGCATTCCCGAGGCGAACCCCCATCGAAATGAAGCGACCAGGATCGGGAAGAAGAAGCCGTAGAAGAAGATCGTGTTGCCTCCGCCGCTGAGCGCGACGATGGCCGAGTACCACGCCACGTCGATCCAGTGCTCCCACTCGACGAGCACCGGGCCGGCGCGACCTCGCGCGACCTGGATCACGTAAACGGCCGCGCCGAACATCGTGTACGCCACCAGCATCGCGTAGGTGAGCCGGAGCCCGTAGCGATGCTCGGGGGGTACGAGCGCGACGACCAGGAGCCCCGCCGCCGCGAGAAACAGCCGCATGCCCGCGATCAGCCGGTAGTCCGAAGGCTGGGCGACCCCTTGTGCGCTCTCGGCGAGCAAGCCCTCGAAACGATGGAAGGCGCTCCTTTCGGGCGCGGAGTCCACCGTATGGATCGGGGAGGTCCCGGGCTCGCTCACCTTCGAGCTCCTCGCGGCACACCTGCCCACACCCGGTACGCGCCGGGCGGCCGATTCCCGACGGTGTCTCGTATACGGTGGTGCCGGTCGAGTGTCAAGCGAAGTCCTTCATTCGTCAGGCCTTTCCACCCCCGAGCCTCTCCTGCGCCCGCGGGCCGACGCGGCCCGCCGAGCCGCGGATCGTCAGGGGCAAGACCCGAGATTCTCGCGCGCCGAGTCGCCGCACTGGCCCGAGGGCGCCGTGCCCCCCTCGGGACCGCCGGAGCCGTCGACACCCCAGGTCCCTTCCGTGCCGCTGCCGTCGGTCGCCACGATGGTGAACCACAGATCGCCCGCGGGAACGCCGTTCCAAATCGCTCCGCCCGCCGTTCCCAGCGCACACGCCGCTCCGTCCACGCCGTAGGTCGGGAGATGGGCCAGCGATCCGTACAGCGCCTTGTAATTCGCGGCCACGCACGTCGCGACGTCCCAGGACAGCTCGATGGACGTGCCGTCTGGCTCCGCGCGGCCGGCCCGCATGGGTAGCCCGAAGCTCCCGTCGGGGACCGGGGGAGGAGGGCCGGCGGGGATCGCGCACGGGTTCGTCTGACAGCTTCCCGGCGCCGAGGTGGTCACCTTGACGTTGTCCACCTCCCAGTACCACTCGTAGCTGGCCTGGTAGTAATGGAAGCGGATCTGCGCGTCCGGCGCCCCCGCCGCCTGGGCCGTGAGGTCGAGGACCCGGTGATCCGGGTTCGCCGTGGAGGCGCCCTGACGGCGGTAGACGTTGACCCAGGTCTCGCCGGTCAGGCTCGAGCCGACGTCCACGTCGCCGATCTCGCTCTGGCCGCTGCCGTACCATCTGAAGTACTGGTCGAACTCGAGCGTCACCGACGAGGCCGCCGAGAGGTCGAGCACCGGGGTGATCAGCTGCTCGTCCTGCGTCGCCTCCGGACCGGCCCCGGCACTGTCCACGACGGCCGCCGGCGCCAGAATGGGCGCCGTGAAGATCCTGGAACCCGGGTTGGCGGTCGTCCACGTGGCGGCCGCGCCGCCGCCCGAGCCCCCGTCGTCGACAGCCCAGGTGGCCGGGATCCCGGAGGCAAAGGACTCGTCGAGGGCGGTCCCGGCCGCGGCGAGCGCCCTGCCGACGTGCTCAGCGGTCGAGCCGATCCACGTCCCCTCGTTGGTGCGGATCGTCGCGTCGAAGGACACCGCTTCTCCGCAGCCCAAGCCGGGACGGAGCTTCGCGGTGAACTGCGGGGCCAGCGAGTCCGCGGTGGCGCCCGCCGCGAGATCGGGGTAGGCCGCCACCGCGTCGATCACCGCCACCCCGGGGGTGGTCGGCACGAGGGTCGCGGTGATCCCCGTGAGGGGCGTCGTCCCGTCGTCCTCGATCCTGACGCTGAACTGCACCTGCTCCCCCGCATCCCAGTTCCCGTCGGCGTCTCCCGCGCCTCCCGAGTCGCAGGCGTCGTGCACCGGTTCGATGCCGACGACGCTCGCGTGAGGCCCGCACGGGGACGCGGGAAGGGTGCTCCTTTCGGTCGTGAACGTGTAGAAGGCACCGGAGGCGTCGTCGTAGGCCTGGTTGCCGGTTCCGTCCGACGACTCGACCCAGTAGTAGAACGTCGTGCACTCCGAGAGCCCGGCGAGGGTCACGCCGTGCGATGCGACCAGGGCGACGATCGACGACGTGGAGGTCCCCGGCGGGGCGGCGCCGTAGTGCACCACGCTGGTCGACGCTTCGTCCGTCCTCCAGGTGATCGTCGCGGCGCTCTCGGTCACGCCGGTCGCCAGAACTTCCGAGATCCGGGGAGGCGCGCAGTCGGCCATCGCCGTCGCCGTCCTCGGCACGCCCGTGTGTCCCAGCCCGTCGTCCGCGTCGACGTACGTGACGGTGATCGTGTCCCCGTCGGCCACGGAAACTTGTCCGTCGCCGTGTGCCGCGGCGACCGCAGCCAGGGGGAACGTGCCCTGGAACTCCCCCGAGCCCTCCGCGACGGCGCCGAGCGTCACGGTCTCGGGAGCCGGCTCGGTGGTTGACGAAAGGGAAACCTCCTGGGTCGGCTGGCCGGCGAGATTGTCGTCGCGCAGGTGGATCCCTACCGAGTCCATGCAAGCGTATCGGCTCCGGTTGAGCGAGACCGACCCCGCGGGCTGGAAGTAGCAGGAGGCCCCGTCGAGGCCCTCCCAGACGATGGCGCCCGTGCCCAGGGGATCGAGCCAGTCGGACAGCCGCGTGCCGGCGGTGCCGCCTCCTCCCCACGAGGCGGAGACCTTCCCGTACTCGTCGTATGTCAGGCTGGAGCACGAGGCCGTGCCGCCGTGGAGCTGCCCCACGATGCGGTGGTTCTGGTCGAGGAGCGGCGCGCCCGAGGAGCCGGGCTCCGTCGTGCCTTCTTCGTACTGCCCGATGCGCCAATGGGTGGCCCCCCACTGCAACCCGTCGGTCGGCGGGTCGGCGTCGTGGCTGATCTTCTTGACGTCGCCCGACGGGTGATGGATCACCCACGTCGTGGCGGCGGGACCGGGATCGCGGCTCCACCCGTTGAGGTAGAAGCCGAACGTTGCCGGCGGGAGGGCGCTCATCTCGAGGAGCGTGAAATCGCTCGAGGCGTCGTCCCCACGGACTGTCGCGCCCGAGATCATCTGCGTGGTCGGCGCGCCGGGATCGCCGGCGCCGCAGGCCTGTCGCTCGAAGTTGAAGCCGAACGCGGTGCCCGATCCTGCGGAGCAATGAGCCGCGGTCAGGACGTAGGGCCTGCAGTCGTTCGCGGTGTCGTTGATCAGCGACCCGGTGCAGAAACCCGAGCCTCCCGAAAGGAGGATCACGACGCCGCGCTTCTCGTTCTGCCAGTCCGCGCCGAGGGGACAGGCGACGTCGACATTGCACGGTCCCGAGTCGCCGAGCGAGCGCGCGCTCGCCTGCCACGCCGCCCGGCCGATCGTGCCGAACGGCTTGTAACCGTGGGACACCGTTCCAAGGTGGATCCGGGGATCCTCGAGGCGAAGCTTCGCCGGCCAGAAGATCTCGACGACCAGCTCGTCGCCATCAACGGGAACGGACCACAGATCCCCGCGGTCGCGGACGTCCGCGGTGGTGAAGGGACCGAGGACCGTCGATCCCTTCGGTTCGTAGATCCAGAGCCGCGCGCCGTCCTGCAGCCGGAACGTGTCGAAGCCGAGCACGATCCACAGCGCCCCGTCGCTCCGGACGCGCAGCCGCCACAGGCGATCCCCGCAGTCGAGCTCCTCCCAGGTCCCGCTCTTCGTGGTCTCGAGATCCGCGGGCATCGGGAAACCGACCCGGTACGGGAGGTCCGAACGTCCCGCGTTCAAGGCGTCCTCCGCGAGAAGCCCGTCCACGTTCACCTTGGGAGCGGTCCACGCGGCGACCCGGTCGAGGGGGACGATCCCTTGGGACCCGAAGGAGACCGGCTCGACGCCCTTGGCGATTGCAGGGGCGCAAGCTGTCCAGCCCACGATGACGAGCATGGCCGCCGTGGCACGGATCCGACCGCGGTCGGTCGACGCCGGGATGATGAACATGCCTCCCCCGGGCTCGCTCGCAGCGGCGCTTTGTATCGATCGCCGAGTCAGGCCGAGTCCCCGGGGGCAGCGGACTCCGTCGCCGTCGACCGGAGCGCGCCGCGAACGCCTCGGCCCGGTGTCCGGACCCGCGAGGAGGCCACCTAGAAACGTACGCTCAATGAGCGCCGTCGCAAGGCGAGGGCCGGCCGGCCGGGGATCGCCCGGGCTCGGATTCGCGCCGAGGAGAGAGTCGGGGCCGGGCCGTTACTCACTTGGCGGCGGCCGGCGTCTCGAGCGGGAGATCGCCCGCGATCGGCGCGACGCCGGCCTTGGACGCGGCTTTTTGGAGGTCGGACTTGAACTGCGGGTTCACCTTGAACCCGAGCTTCTCGGCACGCGCCAGGCTCTCGATGGCGTCCTTGAGCCGGCCGAGCTTCCAGTAACCCAAGGCAAGATTGTTGAACGCCGGGGCGAAGTCGGGGCTCTTCTCCGCGCACGACGTCCACTCGGCCACCGCCTCCTCGACCCGGCCCAGCTGGAAAAGCGCGGTCCCGGTATAGAAGAACGCCTCGCCGGGCACGCCGGCCGCGCGCTCGCCGTCGGGGGTCGGCACCTTCTCGGAGTTCTGGATCGCCGTGTCGGTCTTGAGGTCCTGCATGCGGGCGAAGCCCCCGCTGGCCTTGACTCGGCCCCGGTTGGCCTGCGTCTGTTCGAGATCCTCGACCCCCTGCCGCCGGGCGAGATCCGCCGCGGCCGCTTGGTCCTGCCTTAGCTTCGCGAGCGCCGCGTATCCGTCTTTCGCCTTCTGGTAGCTGGCCAGCGCGTCGTCGAATCGCTTCTCTTTCATCAGGATGTGGCCGAGACCGAGAAGTGCTTCGGGGTGGAACGGAACCAGCTCGAGCGCCTTCTCGTACTGCTTGCGCGCTCCGACCAGGTCGCCCGCATCGAACGATTTCCGGCCGGCCTGGATCTTCTGTTCGGAGCCGAGAAGTCTGCGAGCGTCGATTTCGGCGGAGGCGGACAGCGTCGCGAGGAGGACGGGCAACACGACGACCGCCAACGTGCCTAGTCTCACGTGCGACCCCCGGGAGGAACGACGCCGCCAGTCTACCAGAGTGGTGAGGCGGATTCCACGCGCGCGCGGTCCCGTCGGGGCCCGCGTTCCGGGCCGCTCGGGTCCCACGATCACGGGCACGCCGCCTGGGATAGCGTCCTCGGCGTTCCGTCGGTGCGGGTCCCGGGGCTGCTCTCCTCGGAAGCCGCGTCGAGAGCGGTGACCAGGTAGGCGAAGATCCCGCCGGACGCGGGCGACGCCGGATCGCCACCCGTCCAGACCGTGGACGGTCCCGTGTGAACGCACGCGAACGTGCCGGTCCCGCGATCCGAGGCACGGTACACGCGGTACTGGGCGATCGGCCGTGAGGAGGTGGCCTCGAGATCCTCCCACGAGAACGCGGCCCTCGAGAGCAGGAACGGCGCGGCCTGCACGCCCGACACCTCGAGGTTCGGGAGCGCCGGAACGATCTTGAAGATCTCCCCGTCCCGGTCCACGACGAAGATCTCTCCGCGTCCGTCCTCGCCGAACGAGGTGACGAGGTCGATCGCGACGCCGCCGCCGGGGGCGAGATCCGCGGTCCGGTCCCGGATGTTCGTCGCCACGCCGCCGACCATGGTCATCGACTCGATGAATCCCGCGCAGTAATCGGCGAAGAAGTACGTCCCCGCGAGACCCGGCATCCGGCAGCCGCGGTAGACGTAGCCGCCGGTAATGGCGCAGCCGCCGGTCGAGGCGTGGTCGTACCAGGTCACCGGACCGACGTAACCCGCGATCGAGCAACTCCCCTGGCTGCCGCAGGATGCATTCGGGCAGGAGGTTCCTTCGTAGATGTCCCACCCGTAGTTCTCTCCGCCGGCACTGCTCGCGGGCCGCCAGTCGATCTCCTCCCAGGTGGCTTCGCCGACGTCGCCGATGTAGAGGTCGGAGTTCAGCCGGTCGAACGACCAGCGCCAGGGGTTGCGCAGCCCCCGGGCCCAGATCTCGTCGTTGACCCCATCGGGGCCGACGAACGGGTTGTTGGAAGGTGTCGAGTAGGGAAGGGTGCGAACGTCGATCCGCAGCAGCTTCCCGAGGTTCGACCCGCCGTTCTGCGCGTTACCGGTGGGATCGCAGCCGCCGCCGCCGTCCCCCGTCCCGATGTAGAGGTCTCCGTCGGCCGGGGAGAACGCGATCATCCCCCCGTTGTGGTTGGCCGCGCCGGGGTGGGCGAACGAGATCACCACCTGGCGGGTCGCCGGGTCGGCGACGTTCGGGTTCGCCGCGGATCGCGTGTACGCCTCGACGACGTTGTTCGCTCCGGTGGAGTCGGTGTGGTAGATGAAGAACCGTCCGTTCGTCGAGTAGGCCGGATCGAACGCCAGCCCCAGCAGCCCCTGCTCGTTCCCGCCGCCGTTTCCGGGCGACAGCGTGATCCCGCTCACGTCCAGGAACGGGGTCGGTAGGACCAGTCCGCCCGAGACGATCCTGATGCGGCCGGTTTGCTCGACCACGAACACGCGGTCCACGTCGCCGGGCGGCGCGGTGACGAGAAGGGGCAGGTTGAATCCCGACGCGAACAGGACCGTGGTCAGCGGTGTCGCGGAGACCTGCGAGATCCCGTCGCAGAGGGCCGCGATTGCGGGCGTGCGGAACGCCAGGCCGATCGCGACGGCGAGCAGCAGGACGGCAGACCGGCGGACTGGGGTCGAATCGTCCCTCACGGTGAGCCTCCTCGGATAATTAGGGAGTATTTGAGTCTAGAATCAAGATCTTGGACCGGCAACCGGGGTGCGCCCCGCCCTCGCCGGCCGGACCGCCCCGGCCCGCTACCGCCGCACCGCCCGGTAGGTGACCGACCGGATCTTCCCGGCGAGATCCTCGATGCCCAGCCCGCCCTCGCGCATCCGGCGCAGAAGGTCGTCCGGCATCGCGTCCTCTCCGAGCGCCGCGAGGTAGTCCACGTCCTTGAGCATCTCCGCCGGGCGGAAGCCCGCGGCTTCGATGGCGGCGAAGTAGGGCTCGCGCCGCATCGCCCCCGCGATGCAGCCGACGTAGGCCTCAACGTCCTCCTTCACGACGGGAGGAAGATCCCCGTCGAGGATGATGTCGGAGACCACCAACCGTCCCCCCGGCCGCAGCACCCGGGCGGCCTCGCGGAACACGACGGACTTGTCGGGCGCCAGGTTGATCACGCAGTTGCTCGTGACCGCGTCGACGCTCGCCGATTCCACCGGGAGCGCCTCGAGCCGGCCCTCGCGGAATTCGACCTCCGAGACCCCCGCCTTCGCGGCGTTCGCCCGGGCGCGCTCCAGCATCTCCGGCGTCATGTCGACGCCGATCACCCTGCCGGTCGGCCCGACCTCGCGTGCCGCCAGGAACGCGTCGAACCCGGCGCCGGATCCCAGGTCCACGACCGTCTCCCCGGCCTCGAGCTCGAGGAAGCCCACGGGGGCGCCGCAACCGAGCCCGAGGTTGGCGCCGTCCGGGACGATGCCGAGGGCCCGGTCGTCGTAGCCGATGCGCCTGGCGACGCTCTCGGGTGTTCCGCCCTCGGCGGTGGTTCCGCAGGAGCAGCCGCAGTCGCCCAGCTCGGCAATGCGCGCGTAGCGCTCGCGGACCTTGGTCACGATGCCTTCCTTGTCGCCCGTCTCAGCCATGGGATCTCCTCCCCTTCTCGGACGCGCTCACCTCGGCTCGCCGAGAGCCGAGGCGACCGCGCTCGCCGGAATCGCCGCGCCAGAGAAAGTCGGGTCGCCGGCGAAGAACCTTCGTCCGAGCCACAGAGCCACGTTGACCAAGCCGATGAGCGCCGGCACCTCGACGAGGGGGCCGATGACCGCGGCGAACGCCGCGCCGTGGTCGATGCCGAACGTCGCGATCGCCACGGCGATCGCCAGCTCGAAGTTGTTCGAGGCTGCGGTGAAGCTCAGGGTCGTCGCCTGTCCGTACGTCGCGCCCACCTTCTTGCTCATGAAGAACGAGACGGAGAACATCACCACGAAGTAGATGAGGAGCGGGATCGCGATCCGCACCACGTCCAGCGGGAGCTGCACGATGGTCTCGCCCTTGAGCGAGAACATCACGACGATGGTGAAGAGCAGGGCGACCAGGGTGATCGGGCTGATCTTCGGAATGAACCTCTCGTGGTACCACCTCTTGTCCTTCACCCGGATGAGCGTGAATCGCGTGATCACGCCGGCGAGAAACGGGATGCCGAGATAGACGAAGACGCTCTTGGCGATCTCCGCGATGGTGACGTGGACCTTGACCCCCGCGAGGCCGAACCAGGTCGGAAGCACCGTGATGAAGAGGTAGGCGTAGACCGAGTAGAAGAGGACCTGGAAGACGGAGTTGAACGCGACGAGTCCCGCGCAGTACTCGGTGTCTCCCCTGGCCAGGTCGTTCCAGACGATGACCATCGCGATACAGCGGGCGAGCCCGATCATGATCAACCCGACCATGTATTCCGGCTTGTCGCGCAGGAAGAGCACGGCCAGGGCGAACATCAGGATCGGGCCCACGACCCAGTTCTGGACCAGGGTGAGCGCGAGAACCTTGAGGTTCCGGAAGACCGGCCCCATCTCCTCGTACCGGACCTTGGCCAGCGGCGGGTACATCATGAGGACGAGACCGAGGGCGATGGGGATCGAGGTGGTGCCGACGCTGAACCGGTTCAGGAACGGCACGATGCCCGGGAAGGCGTATCCGGCGCCCACGCCGACGGCCATGGCGACGAAGATCCAGACGGTGAGGTACCGGTCGAGGAACGAGAGGCGGCGGGAGACACCGGACGTTCCGCGAGCGCCGGGCCCGCCCTTCATCGCGAGGCCTTGGGCGTCCGGTTCGGACCGAGCGCACAGATCTCGACCGGCGCGGTTTCGAGGACCTTCCTGAGCCGCCGGCGATCCTCGAGGATCCCGCGGTCGCGGAGGACGGCGCCGCGGAGGAGGGACAGGACGCCCGTCGCGCTCGGGTTCGCGGGGGACGGCGCGAGCCGATAGTGGATCCACCTCCCCTCCCGACGGTCCTCGACGAGCCCCGCCGACTTCAGGAGCGAAAGGTGCTTCGAGACCGTCGACGGCGCGAGCCTCAGCACCGCCTGGATCTGGCAGACGCACAGCTCGCGGTCCTCGAGCATCTTCAGGATGCGGGTTCGGGTCGGGTCGGAGGCCGCCTTGAGCGCCGCTTCCAGCTGTCGCATCGCTCGCTCCTACATTTCGTCAGATGGCGAAGTATAGTGAAGCGCTCGCCGGTCCGTCAAGGGGGGGGCCGCGGAACCGGGGCCGCCGCCTGGCGCGGGGCCTCGCTCATCGCCGCGAGGGCGCGCCGCAGGACGAGAAGGGGACATTACGTTGCCGCCGGGTGACGCTCCGCGTCGCCGCCGGGGTCGCGGGCCCCCCCGCTCGCCACGGGCGAACGGGCCGGTCGGCCGAACTCGCGCTTGGCACGGATCTTGGTTCAACCCCGGGGGACCTTTCGTCAGGAGGCCGCCATGGGACACGATCCGGGGATGCCCTCGCTTGGACGGATCGAGCCGTTCGACTCGGACAGCCTGGACGCGCGGCTCCGGGAGGTCGCGACGCGGCTCTTTCCCGGCCGGATCGTGGACGACCTGGAGGTGCGCCATCTCATCCGGGTGATCACCGAATGCTCGCTCCTGCTCACCGACGTCTACTCGGACGAGAGGATCGAGCGCGTCATGCACCCGGACCGGGGACTCCTCGTCAGCCTGATCCGCCGCCTCATCGAGCAGGAGCGGCTGGGCCACGGCGAGGTGCTGTACCGGGTCCGGCGCCTGCCGGACGACGTTCGGGTCATCGGCGACAAGGCGCTCTTCGACTTGGGCCTGCTCGGGCTCCGGCAGGTGAAGGGGTACGACCTCGAGACGCTGGGCGCGAGGGCCTACCGGATGGCGGGGGAGGCGCTGGAGCTACTCTCCGAGGACCGGCGGCTTCGCGAGTTCTTCAAGCAAAACCGGCTCTTGATGCTTCCGCTGGAGGAGGAGGTGGTCTTCCTCCGGCAGTGCTCGGAGCGCTTCCAGGTCTACGAGAGCATCCTCAAGCGCATGCAGGCGCCGGGCGAGGTCGGGGAGACGGGCAGGCCGGACGACCTCCGTACGAGGGTGCCGCTGATGGCGGCCGCCGCGGACGTCCTCTCGCGGGAGGAGGCGGCCCTCGAGGCGCCCGCCGCGAACTCCGCCCGCGCTGCGGGCGATCCCTACCTCGATGCCGCTCGCGCCGAGGGCGGCGCCGGCACCCTGATGTCCCGGGACGAGCTGATCTCGGCGTACGAGCGGATCGTCCTCTTCTCCTCGGTGGACATGGACCGGCTGAGGGAGGCCCTCCGCGCCGTCGTGGTGGACCAGGACGAGGCCATCGAGGCGCTGTGCGACGAGTTCAGCCTCTTCGCCGCGGGGACGCGCGATCTTCGCAAGCCCCCCGCCTACTTCCTCGTGGGGCCGACGGGGGTCGGCAAGAACCACCTGGTGGAGAGCCTCTGCCGCCTCCTCGAGGGGGTTTGGCAGGTCGAGGTCCCGACCCTCGCCATCGAGGGGCCGAGCTACACCTACCCTTCCGACATCAACGAGCTCCGGGGAGCGACGCGCGGCTTCATCCGCTCCGACGAGGAGGGACTCCTGACGTCCTTCCACGAGCGGTCCTCGAAGGCCCCGCTCAGCGTCATCCTGGTCGACGAGGTGGAGAAGGCGCACGTCCAGCTCCGAACGTTCTTCCTCTCGATCCTGGACCGCGGGACGACGACCGACAACCGGGGCAAGGTCCTGAACTTCGCCAACACGATGATCTTCTTCACTTCGAACCTGGGGTACAGCGACGCGCAGCAGCGCTCCGCCCCCATCGGCTACCTGGACGAGGACGCCCGCACGTCCTCCTCCGACCGGGACGTCCGTGCCGGACTCCGCCGCGCACTGACCCCGGAGTTCATGAACCGGGTCCGGATGATCCACTTCAACCGCCTGAGCCAGAGGAGCGCCGAGCGGATCCTGGACCTCGAGTTCCTGAGGATCGCGCGCCGGTACCGCGAGATCCACGGCCTCGACCTCGAGGTGGACGCCAGCGCGCGCGTGGAGCTGATCCGGCGGGGCTTCTCGCCCGTCTTCGGAGCGCGGCATCTCAAGACGGTCCTCGAGTCCGTTTGCAACGTCGAGGTGGCCAAGAAGATCCGGCGCGACAGCCGGCCCGTCTCCCAGGACCTCGGCGCCGAGGTCGGCCGGATCCGCGAGCTCCGGTCCGGCGGCCGCGCCTTCGACCCGGAGGAGATGAAGCGCCGGGTTCTCGAGCTCGCGCGGGCGCGCCTCGATTACGCCGCGATCCGCATCGCGTTCGGCCCTCGAGGGTTCGAGTACCTCCCGGTGCCGGGACGGCAGGCGCCGTGAGCGGTGCCGTCTCCCTCCTCGAGACGGTGCAGGCCCTGCTCGAGCGCACCTACCGGATGCGAACCGGGCTCTCTGAGGTGGGGCGGTTCGTGATCGGCGACGAGGGGTATCGCCGCCTCTACCGCGACCTCGAGATCGTGACCACCGCCGGTACCGCGCCGGGCGAGAAGATCGGCGCGAGAACCCTCGTGCGCGAGACCCCGGAGGGGATCCGCGCCTGCATCTACTACCCCGACGACCTCATCCGCTGCCTCGAGTCCCACCCGCCTCAGCGAGGGCTTCGCGAGGCGAACGTCGACGCGTTCGCCGCCCTGGTGGAGGAGCTCGACCACCTGCTGTGCATCGCGGAGCGGGCCCGGGACGACCGCCCGCTGACGCTGCTGGAGCTCGAGCTGCACGCGAACGTGAGCAAGCACCTGGTGCTGGCGCGGTTCCTGTCGGCGCCGGGGAGGCCCCTCGACGAGCGGCGCCGCGTCTGGCTCAGCTACCAGCTGTTCCACAAGGGGACGTTCCGGGACGAGGACGTGGACGCCCGGGCGAGGTACCGGGACGCGGCACGTTTCGCGCTGCGACTCCTCGAGACGCTGATGAGGCTCCCGCCCGCAGGGAGGATCGAGATCCTGAGGCGCTTTCACGCGGCGACCGCTTCGGCCAAGCTGGAGCTGATCCTGGGGCTGGCGGCGTGAGGTCAGAGGGCACGCTGCGGGGCGTGGGAGCTCGGGCGGCAGCTCCCACGCCTCCGCGGGACGAATCCAGCACCTAGTTCGGGCAGATCACGTCGAGGCAGTAGATCCTCTCGCACTTCACGTACTTCGTGATCACGCCCCAGCTGATGACCTCTCCGCAGCAGCCGGTCCCGCGCGCGCCGACCACGGTCTTGTACGTCGCGCTGCTGTAGTAGACGGAGACACCGGAACAGAACAGGGCGTCGGCCGTGGGCAGGCTCGCGACGTAGATCCCCACCCCGATGACGAGCACGACGACGGCGAGCAGGAGCTTCACGTTCCAAAGGGTACGAAATCGCTTCATCGTTCCCCCCCTTCCCTACGCGGGGCCTCGACGGGGATGCCCGGGCCCCGGATGCCGCCGGCTTCGCCTCCCGTGCCGCCCGACTCGGGAACGAGGCGCGGCAGGTCCACTTTACGGAAGCGAGTATAAGCGGGTCCGAGAAAGGCTGTCGAGCGGGACGGCCTGGACGGATCTTCCACAGCGCCCGCATCGCGCAGGCGCGATCCTGATCGCGGACATCCATCCGGCTACCTCGAAGGGCCTTCCGCGGCCACCCGCCGCGCCCTGTCGCCCGGCGCTGCGCGCAGGACGAGCGCGATCGCCTCGAGCTTGCTGTGCACCCTCAGCTTCCTGAGGAGGGCTCGAATGTGGTTGCGGACGGTCGCCGTGCTGACGTTGAGCGCCTGCGCGGACTCCTTCGCGCCCTTCCCCTCCATCATCAGCCGCAAGACGTCCACCTCGCGGCTCGTGAGCCGCCACCGGCGCGCCTCCGGCACCGCGGTCCCGGGGGCGGCAACCGGGGAGTGCCCGCTCCCGCCGATCGAGCCGCTCCGCCCCCGCTGTGTCGTGCCGATCCCGGCCGATTCGTCGCCGTCCACCTCGTGCCAATCCATCGGCCTGAGGAAATGCAGATGCAGTCCCTTCGGTCCCGAGGGCGTCAACGACACCGTGCAGAGAGACGCCTTGAGCCACGCCCCGGACGCCGTGGGAACATGGATGTACTGATGCCGGACGATCTCCCCGCGGGCGGCGAGGGGACCGACCACGCAGCTGCAGAAACGATTCCCGTACGTGTCCCGTGCCGGTACCAGGTCGTGCTGAACCCTGCCGATCGCCTGTCGGCTCGGCACACCGAGCAGCTCCTCGGCGGCCCGGTTCCAAGCGACGATCCTGCAATCGGAATTGCAGGCAAAGGCAGGATCACGACTGGAGCGAACCAACTCGTCGAATTTCATCAGCCTGCTCCCCGTCCAAGAACAACCGCCTGTCCTGCATTTTACTCTACAGCCGGAACATCCGATGCGCAAAACCTCTCGGACGTAGCGCGAGGGCGAACGGGTCCCCGAGAAGGTCATCATTCGGATGGTCGGTGCAAATGGATCATGACGTCTGAGTCATTTTGATCATTGCCAGTACGAGGGGCGCTCCCCCGATCGGCCCGGCGACTGCCAGGCCTGAAGCGCCGGATGCTCCCCTTCCGTGCCCGCGGAAAGCGTGACCGCGCCGCCCCTAGCTCATTTGAACGCGCGATTTGCCTCATTTGAGCAATAGCCACGCCCGCCGACGGTCCGTAATCTTTCTCGCATGGTCCCCCGAGACACCGCCCAAGGCGATTCTCGACCAGGAAGACACCGGCGGGAGGGAGGGCAGCGCATGGGCGCCGAGGCAGCGACCGAAGTGAAGGCGCAGGACCGGCTCGGGTGGCTCGACGCCGTCCTGCGCGGCATCGTCTACTCGGTGCTCACGTTCGACGGCGACGGATGCGTCACGTACATGAACGAGGCGGCGGCTGCGATCACAGGCTGGCCCGCGGAGCAAGCGCGGGGCAGGCACGTGACCGAGGTCCTGCGGGTCGAGGACCCGGTGCGGGGCGCGATCCTGTCCGATCCCGCCCTGTGGTCCTCCCAATTCGAAGGGGCCGAGCTGCGGGTGCTGCCGCGCCGCGGCGGCTCCGTCGCGGTGGAAGGCGTATGCAGGCCCGTCGAGGACGAGGGCGGAGCGTGGGGCGGCCACGTGTGCACCTTCCGGGACGTTTCGGCCCTCAGGACCGCCGAGGGCCGGGCCGCGACCGCACTGCGGGATCTGGAGTGCGCGAACGCCAATCTCGAGAGCAAGCGATTGCTCTTGCAGACCATGTTCCAATCCGTGCCCTGCGGGATCCTGATCGTCGATCGGGAGGGCCGGATCCGCGAGCTGAATCCTCATGTCGAGGAGCTGTTCGGCGTGAGGTCGGAGGAGGCCCTGGGGAGGCCCATGGGGGATGCTCTCGGGTGCACCCGATTGTCGAAGGGAGCGTGCGCGGATTGCCCGGCGGAGAACGCCGAGCGTTGCGGGCTCCGGTGCTTCGCGAACGACGCTTTCCGTTGCGGTACCGCCGTGCGGGCGGAGACGGCGTTCGAGGTCCTCTCGGGGGGCCGGCGCCGGACGCTCCGGTTGTCCGTCGGCGCATCCCTGGGGCGGCTCGGGGACGAGGAGCTGTGCTTCCTGCTCATCGAGGACCGGACGGAGGTCCACACCTTGCGGCGCGCTCTTAGGACCGAGGTCTCGTTCTCGGGAATCGTCGGACGCAACGCGAAGATGCAGGAGCTCTTCGAGACGATTCGCGAGGCGGCCGATTCCACCGCTCCCGTCATCGTGCAGGGGGAGAGCGGGACGGGAAAGGAGCTCGTCGCGACCGCGATTCACACGCACGGAGCCCGCGCCGCCGGACGCTTCGTGGCGGTGAACTGCGGAGCCCTGCCGGACACGCTTCTCGAGAGCGAGCTGTTCGGCTACGTGAAGGGCGCCTTCACCGGGGCGATCCGGGACCGGAAGGGCCGATTCGAGCTGGCCGACGGTGGGACGCTCTTCCTGGACGAGGTGGGCGAGCTGAGTCCGGCGATGCAGGTGAAGCTGCTCCGGGTGGTTCAGAACGGCACCTTCGAGCGGCTCGGGAGCGAGCGGACGATCACCGTCGACGTGCGGGTCGTCAGCGCCACCAACCGGGACCTGCAGCGGGAGGTGGCCGAGGGCCGGTTCCGCAGGGACCTCTTCTACCGCCTCTGCGTGGTGCCCATCACGGTGCCGCCGCTCCGGGAGAGGAGCGGCGACATCCCCCTCCTGGTGGACCACGTCCTGGCGCGCATGGCGGGGGCTCGCGGGTGCGATGCGCTCGAGATCTCTCCCGAGGCCCTGTCGCTCCTGATCGACCACGGCTGGCCGGGCAACGTGAGGGAGCTCGAGAACGTGCTGCAATTCGCGTTCGTGAAGTCGCGAGGGGAATGCGTGGGGCCCGAGCACCTGCCGGCGGCGCTCGCCAAGGCGAGGACCTCCGTTCTTCTCCAGCCGTCGAAGGCGAGGCGGCTCACCCCGGAATCCGTCGTGGAAGCCCTCAAGGAGACGCAGGGCAACCGGCTCCAGGCCGCCAAGCGCCTCGCGGTCTCGAGGGCCACGCTCTACCGTTTCCTCGCCGAACTCGCGGACACCGGCGTACGCGATACGACGCAGCCGGGCTGAACCGCCGCCTCGCGTCCCTCCCCCTGCGCGGACCCGCTCGGCGAACGAGAAGCACGAGGTGACGGGCCGTGCCTTCGATCGGGCGGACCCTCGTTGGCACCGACCTTGCTGATTCACGGCCGCGATGCGACCGGGGGATGACGCCCGCGGACGAGATGGACGGTGCCCAAATGACTCGAAGGCAGCTGCTGGACGAAGCGATGACCCTCAGCCACCAACTCCTCGCGCTGGCCGACCACGAGAATGGCGACGGCGACGCGGAGGAGTGCTTGATGCTCGAAGGCGTCCTGAGGGACAGCGCGTTCAAGATCCGCAAGGTCGCGGAGAGGCTGCGGCAGGAGCCGGAGATCCGGTAGCCGCGCCATTCTCCGGCTCGGGTCCGCCTGCTCGCCGCGATGCGCGTGGGGTCAGGATCGATGCGGTTTCCGGAGCCAAACGCTCCCCATCCCGACCCCCTTCCTGCCCCTCCTCAGGACCCACCGCGCGCTGTCTCGACTGTCGCACTTGTCGCATCCGCTCGGCCCGACAGTCCGAGACACCCCTTCCCGCCCGGCTCCGCCCCGCTCCGGAGGCCCGTGACCCGTCGAACGCAGCGGCGCGCGCCGTGAGGCGTTGAATAACGACGGTTCGGTCGGCGTACGTGCGCTCCACTTTCTGGTATTTGCCGGGTTTTCTCGAAGAAGACCCGTGCTCGCGACCCACTGTCTCGCGACCCCACGACCACAGCCCAAGCGTCGGGGTTCTTGGTCTCCGCGATCGATTCAACCCATTCATTCCGAACGGCTTGGCTCGACGCGCCACGGCGGAACGATCGCGTGGCACCGGAGTTGCTGAACGACCCCGCAGTCAGCGGCAGTTTGCCGTGAGGGGAGATCGCGAAATGACGGGCCATCGACAGACCACGGCCCAGAGGCGGGCGGGACAGGCGAAACGCCCCGCTCAGGAGGATGTCAGCATGGTTCATCGGAGAATCCACAACCTGTGGCTGCCGGTGCTGGTGATCGTGGCGACCACCGCGACGGCGTATGCGCAGTCGTTCAGAGTCCAGTGCCCGTTGACGACCACGCTTCACCCCACGGGTCTGGCGTCGGGACCCTACACGGGGCCGTCGACGATCAACGCGACGATCTACCAGAGCGACGGCAGCACGTTCACGATGCCGTACGTCTCCGACGGCGGCGCCATCAAGTGCCAGCAGATCTCCGGCGGCGACGGGTTCGCCACCATGGCGGATGGCACGCAGACCTATCTGTTCGCGTTCGGTCCCCTCTCGGGCCTGCAGGACATGCAGAACGGCCTGCCGGGAACGCAGCTCAACACCACGTTCAACACGATCGGCGACCCGAACGGCGCGGTGGGCCTGGTTCCCGATCCGGAGGCGGGCGGCGCGATCACGGGACACGTCGATCCCCGCCAGATCATGGACGTCGGGGTGATGAACGGGAACGAGCCGGCGCCGCTGATGGCGATCGACGAGGACGACGAGTATTTCCTGACGCTCACCAACGTCGGCCAGATCATGCGGCCGGACCTGTTCGAGCAGCACACGGTCCACTTCCACGGCTATCCCAACGCGTCGGCGTTCTACGACGGCGTTCCGGACGCGTCCGTGGCCATCAACATCGGCGGCAGCTTCACCTACTACTACCTGGCGCCGGAGGCCGGGACCTACTTCTGGCACTGCCACATCACGCCGCCGGAGCACCTGCAGATGGGCATGGTCGGGCAGATCTACGTGCGGCCGCGGCAGAACCGGGTGCCCACCTCCATGACGCTCTACAACGCGCTGCTGGCGCAGCAGAGCGACCTGCGAACCAGGTGCGGGGACGACATCCTCTGCCCGGCTCCACTGCCGGCGGGACAGGAGTCCTGCGGCGGAGCGACGCCGGCTGCAGACTGCCCGACCGGAGGCTTCGTCAACGGCACGGCCACGAAGCTCTTCGCGTACAACGACGGGGACGGATCGACCGGCTACGACGTGGAGTATCCCGTCCAGATCCACGGCTTCGACCCCAACTTCCACTTCGTCGGGATGACCTTCAATCCGGAGGGCTTCACGGACATGAAGGACAAGTACTTCCTGCTCAACGGGCGCAGCTACCCGGACACGGTCACCCCGGGAGCGATGCACACCCAGGTCACCGACGGCACGGAGCACTTCTCCCAGCCGCTGCCCACGAGGATCAACATCCCGTTCGGCGGGAAGGCGCTGCTCCGCATCTCGGATCTGGACGTCACGGAATATCAAACGCTGGCGTCGATCGGGATCCCGATGCACGTGGTCGCCCTCAACGCGCGCCTCCTCCGCGACCTGGCCGGGAACGACATGACGTACTACACCAACTCCATCACGATGGCGGGAGGCGAGTCCCTCGACGTGATCCTGGACGCCAGCGACACGACCCGGTTCACGGCCGACAGCACCTTCGCCCTGTTCACCCCGAACCTCGACCACCTGTCGAACGATGCCGAGAATTTCGGCGGGCTGATGACGGAGGTCCACATCTGCGGATCCACGGTGGACCCTGTCACCAAGGACTGCATCTAACGGAGCGCAGCCATGAATCGAATGAACGCCAATAAACTCATCGCGAACGTAGGCCTGCCTCCGGTGATGCTCATGGCGGCTCTGCTGCTCGCCGTCCCGGCGGGTGCCGCGACTCCTGGCATCACGGGCACGAGCTTCAGCTTGAGCGCGGAAGCCGCCTACATCAGCCAGCCCGACGGCCAGATGGTCTACTCGTGGGGCTACGGCTGCCTGAACGGGAGCTGGCCCAGCACCGGCTTCCTCCCGACGGCCGTCGGCGGCGCCAACTGCCCTTCCATGCAGCTCCCGGGTCCGACGCTGATCGTGCACGAAGGCGACCACGTGTCGGTGACCCTCACGAACCACCTGCCGGCAGCCGCGGGCAACACGTCGATCCTGTTCCCGGGGTTCG
The DNA here is from genome assembly GCA_020073205.1 of Terriglobia bacterium. Lineage (NCBI taxonomy): Bacteria > Pseudomonadati > Acidobacteriota > Terriglobia > Terriglobia bacterium. The sequence continues at coordinate 46,356 of JAIQFR010000003.1, read as the reverse complement.
ACGTGACGACCAGCGGCGGGATCGACGGCGTGCTGACCAAGGAGGCCGTTCACAACGGCACGGTCACGTACAGCTTCGACACGACGGGCAAGTTCGGCACTCGCACGTATTACAGCGGCACGCAGGGCGACCTGCAGATCGAGATGGGGCTCTACGGGGCCATCGTCGTCCTGCCGGCGAGCGTTCCGGCCGGGTGCAGGGCGCCCTCCTCGACGCTGCCCGACGGCCAGACGGACTACAGGCTGGCCGCCTCAGCGTACGACCACTCGGCCACGTGCTACGACCGGGAGTACCTCTTCCAGTTCTCGGAGATTGATCCGGCGATCCACCGGCAGGTCGAGGAGCAGAAGGACCTGTCGTGCAGCGCCAACGCCGGTTGTATGACCATTCGGACGGAGCTCTATCACCCCGCGTATTTCATGATCAACGGACGCTCCATGCCGGACGACATGGACCCGAACTACGCCGTCCAGTATCCCCACCAGCCCTATAACGGGGATCCCCACATGCACCCGGGCGAGCTGGTCCTCCTGCGCATCACGGGCCAGGGACGCTGGCAGCATCCGTTCCACGAGCACGGCAACCACGTCCGCCTCCTCGCTCGCGACGGAAACCTCATCCTGAGCGCGACGGACCCATCGAAGCTCGCCGGTCCCCTGCTCTTCACCACGACCACGACCCCGGGCCAGGCCATGGACGGCATCTTCTACTGGACCGGCAGGGGCTTGAACTGGGACGTCTACGGCCACGGCTTCGCAGGCGACACGAGCGATTGCTTCCCGGACGCGAACGGCTACTACACCCGTCTCCGCACGTCGCCGAGCATCCCGGACTCCGCGGCCGGAGAGCCGAACTACTACGAGTGGTGCGCGGACCACAACAAGCCGCTCGAGGGCAATCCCTTCGGCGCCGTGGGTAGCGGTGGCCCGGTGACGCTGCCCGATCCGAACATCCTCGCGAATGGACCCTGGTACGGCGGCAGCCCCTATCTGGGTCCGTTCAGCTCCGACGGGAGCAACCGAGCGGTGGGGCCGGTCGCCATACCTCCTTCGGGAACGGTGGCGAACGATCCCACGTCCGAGGCCGGCTTCGCCTACATGTGGCACTCCCACAACGAGCGCGAGATCACCACCAACAACGCGTTCCCCGGCGGAATGCTGATGATGATGTTGGTCGATCCGCAGGCATTCACCATCGACGAGTCGAAGTGACAGGAGGAGAAGAACCGATGCAATCCCTCACACCCAAGACGCTCGTGAAGACCGCGGGACTCGCGATCGCGATTCTCCTTCTCACGGCGGGTGCCTCTTACGCGCAGGTCGGCCTGACCGCGCAGTCCACCACCGTGACTCTGCCCGACGGGACGACGGTCCCCATGTGGGGGCTGTTTTGCGCGCCGGGGAGCAACACGGTTGCGTCCCTGGGCAACCCCGCCTGCACTGCGCTGAATGGTCTGGCGCAGAACGGCTCGACCTGGCAGCCGCCGCTCATCAGGGCTCTGGCGGGCGACACGCTGACGATCAACCTGACGAACAGCCTCCCCGGAACCGTGCCGACCTCCCTGATGATCGTGGGTCAGCTGGGCGGCGGTCTGGGCAGTCCGACGAAGGTCGACAGTCCGGCGCACGCGGTGCAGGGCACGACGTGGCCGGCCGCCGGAGACACGACCGGCCCCGCCTTCACCCCGCCTTCGCAGCCGAGGCGGATCCAGTCTTTCGGACAGGAAGTGGCGAACGGGACCACGAGCAGCCCCAGCTTGACCTGGGGGGCCCTCAAGGCCGGCACCTACCTCATCGAGTCGGGAACTCACCCTTCGATCCAGGGCCCCATGGGGCTCTATGGCGTGCTGATCGTGTCGGACTCCGCCACCGAAGGGTATCCCGGCGTGACGTACGACGCCGACGTGCCGCTCCTGCTCAGCGAGATCGACCCCAAGCAGAACGGGAAGGTGGCCGACGCGGTGGCGACTCTCGGCTTCAACGAGAACTCCGTCCGCGTGCTCCGGGACACCGTGAGCTCGGTCGGGCTGTCGCTCGATGATTCCGGCAATCCCATCAACGCCGGCACCGGCTACCACGTGGGCGACGCCATCGCGTTCTCGGGAGGCGGATTCTCCGCTCCGGCGGCAGCACACGTGTCGGGGGTCGACGGGAGCGGTGCGATCACCGACATCGCCGTCGACGACGCGGGACAGGGGTACTCGTCGGTCCCCGCCGCGAGCGTGTCCGGTGGCAGCGGCGGAAGCGGCGCCCAGGTGACCGCGGCGCTGTCCCTGGCGGGCACCATCTGCAGCGGCGGAGCGACCGCGTGCTATCCGCCGGCCGTCAACTACGACCCGCGCTACTACCTGATCAACGGGATCGCGTTCGACAGGACGAATCCCGGGGCCTCGACGTTCGCCGGTCCGGGTGCCGCGGCGTCCGCGAACACCGTCCTGCTGCGGTTCGTGAACGCCGGTCTCCGGATGCACGTTCCCTCCGTCGTCGGCCTGAGCATGACCCTCATCGCGGAAGACGGAAACGTCCTTCCCGGAACCCCCAGGACCCAGAGCGAGGTCTTCCTCTCCGCCGGCAAGACGTACGACGTCTCGGTGCGGCCCTCGCAGCAGGTGGCGGGGACCTACGACGCGAGGACCTATCCGGTCTTCGACCGCCAGCTGAGCCTGTCCACCAACAACCAGCGCGACGGCGGCATGCAGGGCTACATCAAGGTGAACGGCGCCAGCGCCGTCACGAGCGGCGGGCCGGTCACGGCCGCCGACGACAACTACTTCTTGATTCCCGGCAAGACGCTCACCGTGTCCGACCCGGCCAGGGGCATGCTCGCCAATGACCACAACGTCTACGGCGCGATCGTGACCTCGGGTCCGTCCGGGCAGGCCGTGAACGGATTCACGTGGAACCCCGACGGGACCTTCAGCTACACGCCGCTGCCGGCGACCACGAGCGACTCGTTCACGTATAGGGCGTCGAACAACCCGCTCGTCACGGCGACGGTGCACCTCAACGCGTGCAACGCCGCCTGCACCGGTGGGGCACCCACCGCGAATCCCGACGAGTACACGAGCAACATCGCGAGCGTCCTGCACATCAAGCCGTCCGGCGTGCTGGCGAACGATACGGATGCCGACGGCTACCCGATGACCGCGGCGCTCCGTCCGTGCGTCGCCGTGGCCGGATACGCCTGCCTCTCGTCGAGCCAGGTGGACCTGAAGGCCGACGGCTCGTTCACGGCCCACCCCCCCGCGGCCGGCAACTACAACTTCACCTACCGGGCGGTCCAGTCTCACGGCGTCCCCAGCGCGGATGTCGCCGTGAAGCTGCATTTCCTTCCGGCCAGCAACCTCCAGGTCCACGTCCTGGACGGTCCGAGCACCCTCCCCGGCAGGACCCCGGTGCAACTCACCGACTACCGGTGGCTGATCGAGGAGGACCGCACGATCCACATCGACTCGGCGAGCCAGGTGAACACCGGCGGGTACGTCCCGAACCTCGGCGCCAACTTCCACTCCAGCTACATGCCGGTGGTCGCGCAGGGGTGCGTGGGCACCCTCGCCTGCGAGGCCCAGCAGACGGTTCTCGACCCAAACTCGGGGCAGCACTTCCCGACCGTGTGCGACGTCGGCAACGGGGATTGCCGGACGGACGCCGCGCAGCAGGAAGCGGTGGATCCCAGCCAGGTCCACCTCGACCCGCTGAAGCACTACTACATCTCGATCCTCCCGGGCGACAGCGTGAACCCCACCCTCCAGGGGGCGGGCGGCCCGATGCCGGTGAATCCAGCCGATCCGAGCGGTCCGCAGCGGCCGTTCAACATCTCCCTGGATTGCCCGACGATCGACGCGGACCACGACGGCTTCGAGGATTCGGACTTCGCGCCGGGCACGGGCGCGTGCGGTCACGGCATGGGCGGCGCCCCGATCGCCGCGGGGCAGCTGGCCGTCGACGTGAAGGTGCAGCAAACGCCGTTCCCCACCGGGAATCTCTCGGTGTTCGTCTTCGAAGACGACAACCCTCTCAACGGTGAGGTCGACGCGGGAGGCGGGGTCGACGTCCTGGCGACGAACGAGCCCGGTCTCGGAGGGTTCGAGATCACGCTCTTCGACCAGGCGGGCGGCCTCGGCGACCCGACCGGTCAACCCACCTACGACATGATGAACATGCCGCTCAGCAACTCGCTGGCCGGCTCGATCGATCCCGTGACCGGTTTCGACGCCTGCCCGATCCACTCACCGACCGACGCCGAGAAGGCGGCGGGCACCGATCGACTCGTCGGGATGATCGTCACCTGCCCGAAGTACGAGTCGGACGGCACGACGCTCTCCCCCCTCGCGGGCCAGGCGGTCATTCCCAACATGTATCCCGGCCTGTACGAGGTCGTGGCGACGCCGGGAGCCGACCGAATCGCCCGTGGGGAGGAATGGCTCCAGACGAACACCCTGGACGGAACGAAGCCGCACGAGGCGTTCATCCGGCCGCAAGAGCCGGGGTACTTCCAGGAGTTCGGACCGGCCGGGTTCCACGTCTCCATCGGCTTCGCCAACCCGGCCATCATCAACGGCCGCAAGCAGCAGGTGTGCAACACTCTGCCGGCCGGGTCGTGCAGCCACAGCGTCACCGGCCACATCTCGTCGGCGCGCATCAGCCGCACGCCGGACCAGAGGATCTACGGAAGCGGCACGTTCGATGCCCTGAGTTTCACCCAGTGCTACGTGAGCCTCGGCGATCCCGGTTCCGCTGATTTCGCGTTCACCAAGTGCGACCCCGACGGAACCTTCACGTTCCAGGGCATTCCGCCTGGCAACCACAGGATCACCGTGTTCGACCAGTGGAACGACATCATCGTCGATGGCCTCTCCCTGCCGCTCGGCGTCCCCACGTCCGGTAACGTCGACATGCACGAGCTCGCGATGATGCAGTGGCGGACGAATCTGTCCACCCGCACCTTCATCGACACGAACCACGACGGCGTCTCCCAGGCGGACGAGCCCGGACTTCCCCTGCTCCCCATCAACGTCCGCTACCGGGACGGCAGCTTCATGGGCTTCAACAACACCGATCTGAACGGCAACGCGGGGTACAACGAGATCTTCCCGTTCTTCAACTGGATGGTCATCGAGGGCGACACCACGCGCTACAAGCAGACGGGCGTGCACGTGGTCTACGACGCGGGCGGCCCCGCAGACGGCAACGGCTCGCCGGACGCCGGCAACTCGGCGATCGCGAGCCAAGTCGCGAATACCAAGGAAACGGTCCATCTACCGGTCGATCTGCGCGTGCCGGGGGCGGTCTATTGCTCGGACGCGGATTGCAGCACGGAGAACCGCCTGACCTTCCCGAACGGCGGGGGCGCCGACGGTTCCACCGGCCGCATCGATCCTCCCTGGGTGACCACGGAAGGCTGGCAGGGCTTCGCCGGCCACACCCAGTTCTTCGAGTTCGGAAAGCTGCCGTTCGCCGAGCACGAGAACGGCGGCATCAAGGGGCACGTCATCTACGCCTCGACCCGGCCGTTCGACGATCCGCAGCTCCTCCTCCAGCTTTCCTGGGAGCCGATGGTCCCGAACGTGACCGTGAACCTCTACCGGGAGGAGAAGGGAGCCGCGCCGGACGGCAGCGACAAGCTCACCCTCGTCGACAAAACGACGACCAGCAGCTGGGACGACTGGGCCCAGGGGTTCCACTCCGACGGCCACGGCGGCCTCACCCCGAACATGAGCTGCCCCGGCCAGGATCCCACCAGCCCGTTCTATTTCACCTTGAAGAACACTCCCAACTCGCTGAACCCGGGAACTCCCCTGCCCTACAACTCCCAATTCAAGTGCTACGACGGGATGGCGATCCTGAACCAGGCGCAGCCGGCGCCCTACGACGGGATGTACCAGTTCCCGAGCGTGACGAGCCGGCACCCGCAGACGGGCGTCCCGCTCACTTCGAACTGCACCGGGTGCATCTCGAACCCCGTGGACCACACCCCCATGCTCCCGCCCGGCAAGTACGTGGTCGAGATGATCGTTCCCCCGGGGTACGAGCTGGTGAAGGAAGAGGACAAGAACATCCTCCTGGGCGACGTCTACATCGCACCGGTGACCCAGCAGTTCGCCGGCCTGGGCAACATCTTCATCCTCCCCGACCAGGCGGAGGTGGACGAGCAGTTCAACGCCAACAATCCCCAGAACGAGACGGACAACCTGGGAGTCGTGCCGAGACACGAAGGCGACACGGGCAGCGTCGAGGCGTTCTGGCCCTGCGTGGGTCAGGCACGTGTCGTTCCGGATTACATGAGCCTCTACCCGGGAGCGGGGCAGGTCGCCCCCTTCGCCGGTGCGACGCGCAATCTCTGCGATCGCAAGGAGGTCACGCTCGAGGACCAGTCCTCGGCCTTGGCCAAGTTCTACGTCTTCACCTCCACGCACGTCGCGGCGCACTACACCGGCATCGTCACGGACGACTTCGCTTCGGAGTTCGACCCGTTCGCTCCGAATTACGGCGAGAAGCTCGCCATCCCCAACCTCCCGATCTCGTTCAAGGACTGGACGGGGACGGAGGTCGCCCGATCGTACACCGACCAGTGGGGGTTCTACGACGGGCTGCACTACTCCTCGTGGGAGGTCAACCCGCCCAACCCGACCGGGTACGGGCCGCAGGTGGTCGTCGCGTGCATGAACGACTCGGGTGCACAGCCGGACGGCACCGTCGATCCCCTGTACAACCCGGGCTACAGCCAGTTCTGCTACGAGTGGTCGCTCATGCCGGGTCAGACCGCGTACATGGACACGCCCGTGGTGCCCACGATGGCGTTCGCGGAAGGGTACAACCCGCCGGACTGCGCTTACCCGAACGCGACACCGGCGGTCAAGCGAGTGAACGGCGATGGCGACGGGCCATGGGTGGCCAACTCGAACAACGGGAGATCCGTCACGTCGGTGACGGTCACCGGCGCCGGTAGCGGCTACACCTCCTTCCCCGCGGTGAATCTCAACGGCGGCGGGGGGACCGGCGCTGCGGCCTCGGTCAAGGACCTGAAGGTGGTCTCCTTCTCCGTGACCAACGCCAATCGCGGCAGCGGCTACTGCCCCGCCTCGGGCCCCTGCCTGGCGGCCACGGTGACGATCGCTCCCCCGACCCTTTCGGGTGGCGTTCAGGCCACCGCGACCGTGACGATCGGCACCAACGGCAGCAACCGGGGCCGTGTCACCGCGGTGAACATCGTCAACCCGGGAAGCGGCTACACGGGCGTTCCGGCCGTGTCGTTCTCCAATCCCCTCGCGGGGGGCGTCCGGGCGACCTGCCCGGCGGTGATGGGCGTGAACAGCATCACCGTCACCTCCGGCGGCGTGGGTTACACCTCCAACCCGTCGGTGACCTTCACCAACGCCGGTAGCGGCGGCTCGGGAGCGTCGGCAACGTCCGCGCTCGGTCCGACCGCCGGCCACACGCTCACGATCATCGCCCTGGGCGACCAGACCGTGCCGAACCACACCTATTCCGGGCCCCGTGCGACGACCTCTCCCTACAACCAGAAGTTCCTCACGCGCCACTACGGCTTCGGCGCGACGCAGGGCTCAGGCTCGGTCACCATCGGCGGGATCACCGCGCCGGTGGTCAGCTGGAACGACGCTCAGATCGTGGTCAACGTGCCCGGCGGGGTGCCGGCCTGCGGCATCCAGCAGCGCAACGCACCCTTCGCCGAGTGCGGCGAGCTCGTGATCACGGCCGGAAGCGGCAAGCGGTCCGTCGATACGGTCACGGTGACCGTCGGCGGGAAGCCACCCACGTACGTCAGCGGCGAGACGGCTGCCGGCGACGCGATCCAGAGCGCGATCGACGCCGCCTTCCCGGGCGACCTGATCATGGTCAGGCCGGGGACGTACAAAGAGATGGTGATCATGTGGAAGCCGGTCCGGCTGCAAGGCGTGGGCGCGGCCTCGGTCACGATCAACGGGGATCCCCATCCCGCGGGCAGGCTCGAACCTTGGCGCCGGAAGATCCAGTGCCTCTTCGGATTGGGTCAAAACGGTCAGCCCGGAACCGACTCCTGCGACGATACCCGCATGTCTCTCCAGGTCGATCGCATCCCGCTCGAGGGGATCCTCGGCTGGGACACCACGGTCAACGGCAACCTGGCGGAGCTCCTCCAGGAGCCGACGCTGATGGGAGCCTATGAAGGCGCCGGCATCACGGTCGTTGCCAAGGGAGTGCGTTACCCCGACGGCGTCGACCCGTTCGGAACCGGCGCGGAAGCCGGGTTCCCGGCCGGCACCGTCTTCCTGACGAACAGCGCCCAGGACTGCAACGACTACCCGGGCAACTTCCTCTGCAATCCGTCCCGCATCGACGGCCTGACCCTCACCAACAGCTCGCAGGGCGGCGGCGGAATCTTCATCCACGGTTGGAACCATCACCTCGAGATCTCGAACAACCGGGTCTTCGCCAATGGCGGGACGGGCTCGGGCGGCATCAGCGTCGGCCAGGGGGAGTTCGGCGATCCGAATATCGCCCCGCAGGACGCGACGGTCACCATTCCGCCGCTCACCACGGCCCAGTTCCCGTCACTGAACTCGGTCCCCGACGGTACCGAGCTGCCGTACTGGCTCCAGACCTACGTGAACCTCCATAACAACTCGGTCACGCAGAACGTCTCCTACGGCGACTCGCTGTATTCGAGAACGCCCGCAGGAGCAGGCGGCGTCACCTTCAGCACGGGGTCCGACTACTACAAGTTCGACCAGAACTGGGTGTGCGGCAACCTGAGCTCGGGCGACGGTGGCGGCGTCGCGCACCTCGGCTTCAGCTACAACGATGCCAACGGCGGCATCACCCACAACTCGATCCTGTTCAACCAGAGCGCGAACCCGTCCATTCCGACTCACGGCGGCGGCCTGCTGATCTCGGGCGCGGGCCCGGACGGCCAAACCTACCAGTGCGCCGACGCGACCGGAACCGCCGGATCGGGCCAGGTGTGCAATCCGAACAACCCGCACTGCCCATCGGGGGAGACCTGCCAGCTCCTCGAGTGCGGCACGATCTCCGACGTGGACTGCGCGCCCGGGCTCTCCGAGGGCACGGGACCCGGCCTCGTGGTCGACTCGAACCTCATCCAGGGCAATAGCGCCGACAGCGGGAGCGGCGGCGGTATCCGGCTGCAGATGGTCAACGGAAGCGAGGTCAGCACGTTCCCACTTCTCAACGGCCTCTGGTACCACGTCGACGTCCAAAACAACATCATCGCGAATAACGTCGCCGGTTGGGACGGCGGCGGCGTCTCGATGCAGGACGCCTTGAGCGTGAACTTCGTCAACAACTCGGTCTTCAGCAACGACTCGACCGCATCGGCGGGCATCCTCTTCAGCGCGTTCGGCGCTCCTGACGCCAGCGTGCCTCCCACCGATCCGCCGCTGTGCAACGGGTGCACGGCATCGCCCAACCTGCCTGCCGGATTGGTGACGATGCGTCACACGCCGAACCTGTCCTCTTCGCTGCCGGCCAACGTGGTCTGCCCGATCGTCGGTGCAGGCAACCCCGCGAACCCTTACTCGGGGACACTGAACGGGGATTGCAGGTCGGTTTCGAAGCCGGTGCTCGCCAACAACGTGTTCTGGCGGAACCGCACCTTCCACATCACCGTGGCCTCCCCCACCGGGTCCGGGCTTCTGGGCCAGCAGGCCAGCGTCACGCTGAATCCGTCGCTGAACCAGACCGCCACGGGCCAGTGCGTCTCCGATGGCAGCGCGTCGCAGTATTGGGACATCGGCGTCCGCAGCGATCTCTCGCCGACCAATCACAGCTCGGGCTTCACCCTCAATCCGCGGAAGTCGATCCTGACGAGTACCACCGGCTACAACTCGACCAACATAAACTCGGACCCCGCCGTGGTCCGCCGTTACTGCAACGGCTCGCGCGTGCCGCCGGAGAACGGAGGACAGAGCTACCTGGTGCCTCCGGGCGTCGCGCAGGAGAACATCCCCAACCCGGTGTTCAGCCTGACACCGTCCGCGACCGTGGACGAAGCCAACAACTGGATCAACATGCAGTGGGGCCCGCTGTCCCTGGTGAATCCGTTCGGTACTCAGCTCGGCCGTTACGTACCCGCGACGTCCAGCTCGCCGACGGTCGACGCGATACCCAACAATGCGGCCAACCGCCCTTACTACAACTTGGCGCCCAGCCTCGATTTCTTCGGCAGGTCGAGGAAGACAGGGTCGGCCACGCCGGACATCGGAGCGGTCGAGTTCGCGGCGCCCTCCGGTGCGTTCCCGAGCGCGTCGCCGGTAGGGGGGACAATCCCGCCGCCGCCGACGGTTCAGCTGCAAGTTCTGCCTCAAACGCCTCAATGAACGTTCGTCCCGGCAGCGTACCGTTCACGCTGCCGGCCGCGCCGGCGGTCCTCGTGACCGCCGGCGCGGTTGCCTTCGCGGTCGCCGGTGGGACCCGCCTCATGGGTCTCACCGTCGATCGGGACGGGACCTGCAAGACGGTGACGGGAGTTCGGACGAGTGGAGGTTCCAATGTCGACTGAGCGTCTTCGATACCGGTCGGTCATCGCGGGCTTCGTCGTGGCCGGGCTTCTCGGGGGTGGCATCGCGCAGGCCGCGGGTTCGACTTCGACAACCCGACATCCGCGCGTCTCCTCCGAGCTCACCCCCTCGGCTCAGAAGTACTACGAGCTACTGTGGGGCGTGGACAAGCTCGGGATCAAGCCCGTGTCGTCCGGCGCAATGCTGAGATTCAGTTACCGGGTCATGGATGAGCACAAGGCCAAGGTGCTCAACGACAAGAAGGCCGAGCCGGTCCTGATCGACCAGAAGACCGGGGCCCGGCTCGTCGTTCCCAAGATGGAGAAGATCGGATCGTTGCGCCAATCGTCGACGCCGGAGCACGGCCGGGAGTACTGGGTGCTCTTCTCGAACAAAGGGGGACTGGTGAAGCCGGGCAGCCGCGTCGACGTCGTGATCGGCAACTTCCGCGCCAGTGGAATGGTCGTGGGGCCGGCCTGAGCGCCCCACGGAAGCAACAGGAGATATCAACCCATGCACAGAAGAGCGTTCAAGTCCGGCCTCGTTCTCTCCGTCTCGGCGCTCCTGGCGGTCGTCGCCGCGGGTGCCGCTGCCACGGCCCCTCCGCTCAGCGCGGACGAGGTCGTCGCGAAGAACATCGCGGCGAGAGGCGGGCTCGAGGCGTGGCGTGCGGTTCGATCGATGTCCTTCTCCGGCAGGATGGAGGCGGGAGGGAAGCAGAACGCGGAACTCCCCTTCGGGATGGAGTTGAAGCGTCCGCGCAAGTCGCGGGTCGAGATCGATTTCGCGGGCGACCGAGCCCTGCAGGTCTACGACGGGCAGAGCGGCTTCAAGCTGCGCCCCTTCCTGGGGCGCAGGGACATCGAGCCGTTCAACGCCGAGGAAGCCAAGGCCGCCTCCCTGGAATCCGACCTCGACGGTCCGCTGGTCGATTACGCGGCGAAGGGCACCACCGTGGAGCTCGAGGGCTCGGACAAGGTGGAAGGTCGCGATACCTACAAGCTCAAGCTCACGCTCAAGGGAGGCCAGGTCCGGCACCTCTGGATCGATGCGCAGACGTTCCTGGAGGCGAAGATCGAGGGCGCCCCCAGGCGGTTGGACGGCAAGATGCGCCCGGTGGAGATCTTCTACCGGGACTTCAGGGCGGTGAACGGATTGAAGGTCCCCTACGTCCTGGAGTCGGCCGTGAAGGGAAGCAAGAAGACGCACAAGATGACCATCGAGAGCGTCACGATCAACCCCGACCTCGAGGATTCCCGCTTCACCCGGGCGGCGCTCGAGGTGGCTCCGGCCAAGGAGCGGCCCGAGCCGGCTGTCGCCCGGACGCCGGTCCCGGCGAGCGGGGCCCGGCAACTCGAGGACAACCGGTCCACATCGGCCCAGTAGCCATCGACGGGGCGAGCGTGCGTCGAACGGGGCGCAGGTTCGTCGGCTCAGCAGGCGCGGTTCCCAAGTACACTCCGGTCGATCCGGAAGGCAGGACGAAACGTCATGAAGCGAACGGTAGCAGTTGGCTGTCTCCTCGTTCTGACGGCGCTGGCGTTCGTGGCCGGGCGCCGCAGCGGTGGATCCGGCGCGAGCCACCCCGAATCCTCCAAGCACATTCTCTACTACGTCGATCCGATGCATCCCTCCTATCGCTCGGACAAGCCCGGGACCGCGCCCGATTGCGGGATGGAGTTGACCCCGGTCTACAGCGACGCGGAGGCCGGCAAAGGGCCACGGTCCGCGCCCGGCTCCGTGGTCGTCGACCCGGGAACCCAGGCGCTGATCGGCGTTCGCGTGGAATCCGTCGGGAGACGCTCCGAGCCTCGGTCGGTGCGCACGACCGGGCGGGTCGAGGCCGACTCCGACCGGCTCTACCGCCTGATGGCGGGCGCCGAGGGTTGGGTGGAATCCGTCCAGAACAACCCCGTCGGCACGCTGGTGCAGAAGAACGAGCTCCTGGCGACGCTGTACAGCCGGGAGTTCCGGAATGCCCAGCAGGCCTTCCTCGGCTCCCTCTCAAGCCTCGAGCGCATCCGGTCGAGCAACGATCCGCACGATGCAGGTAAAGGAAGCGACGCCAGCCTCAGAATCAACGAGGAGCAGCTGCGCGCCCTCGGCATGGGAGAGCTGCAGCTCAAGGAGCTGCGGCAGACGCGGCGGATCACCAGCGAGATCACCGTCAATTCTCCCATCGACGGCATCGTCCTCGGCCGCGAGATCTCTCCCGGGCAGAGATTCGAAGTCGGCTCCGAGTTCTACCGCATCGCGGACCTGAGCACGGTCTGGATCACGGCCGACCTCTTCGGCAAGGACTCGCAGGAATTCCACCCGGGCGCCAGGGTCCGGGTCGCGGTGCGCGAGCGCGCGGAATCCGTCTACGCCACGGTGAGCAAGGCGCCTCCGTACTTCGATCCCCAATCCCGCACGCTCAAGGTTCGCTTGGAGGCCGAGAATCCCGGCCTGGCGCTTCGCCCCGGAATGTTCGTGGACCTCGAACTGCCGGTCGAGGCGGCCCCGGCCCTCACGGTCCCGGTCGAGGCGCTGCTCGACTCGGGCCTCTCCGAGCGGGTGTTCGTCGAGCGCGCCACGGGCGAATTCGAGCCCCGCCCCGTGAAGACCGGATGGCGAGCCGACGACCGCGTCGAGATCGTGAGCGGGCTCCGCGAGGGCGAACGCGTCGCGGTGTCCGGCACGTTCCTCCTGGACTCCGAGAGCCGGTTCAAGACCGCCGCCGCCGGGATCCACGAGGCGGCGAGCGAGGTCGCGGACTCGAGCCCGAAGGTGCGCGAGCGGATGCCGAAGGGCGAGGTCCGGGATCCGAAGTGCGGCATGAAGGTCGATGCCGTCGACGCGGCGGCCGCCGGGCTCAAAGGCTCCTACCGCGGCGCGACCTACTACTTCTGCTCGAGCGGGTGCAAGGAGGAGTTCGAGAAGGCGCCCGAGCGGTACCTGAAGCCCGCCTCCGTCCTGGCCGCCGTTCAGCGGAGTGCCGGCCATGATTGACCGGATCATCGACTTCTCCGTGCGGAACAAGGCGGTGGTGTTCGCCGTCGTGGTCATCGCCTGCATGGTGGGCTACTGGGCGATGACGACCGTGCCGCTCGACGCCATCCCGGACCTGAGCGACACCCAGGTGGTCATCTACTCCCGCTGGGACCGCAGCCCCGACGTCGTCGAGGACCAGGTCACGTACCCCATCGTCTCCGCGATGCTGGGCGCGCCGCACGTGAAGACCGTCCGCGGATTCTCCGACTTCGGCTACTCGTACGTCTACGTGATCTTCGACGACGGAACCGACCTGTACTGGGCGCGCTCGAGGACGATGGAGTATCTCTCCTCCGTACTCCCCCAGCTCCCCGAGGGCGTCAAGGCGCAGCTCGGTCCGGACGCGACGGGCCTCGGATGGGTCTACCAGTACGCGCTGGTCGACACGTCGGGGCAGCACAGCCTGGCCGACCTGCGCTCGACCCAGGACTGGTATCTGCGTTACCACTTGAAGGCGGTTCCCGGCGTGGCGGAGGTCGCCCCCGTCGGCGGGTTCACCCGGCAGTACCAGATCAACGTCGATCCGGTCCGGCTGCAGGAATACGGGATTCCGATCGGCCGCGTGGTCGAGGCCGTGCGCTCCGGCAACGACGAGACCGGCGGACGCCTCCTGGACTTCGGCGGCACCGAGTACATGGTGCGGGGGCGCGGCTACGCGCGCTCGCTCCAGGATTTCGGGAACATCGTCCTCAAGGCCGACGACAGCGGCAGGCCGATCCGCGTCAAGGACATCGGGCAGGTCGTCGTGGGGCCCGACCTGCGCCGCGGCGTCGCGGACCTCGACGGCAACGGCGAGGTGGTCTCCGGGATCGTGGTCATGCGCAGCGGCGAGAACGCCCTCGACGTCGTCGACCGCGTCAAGGCCAAGATCAAGGAGATCGAGCCCGGCCTGCCGTCGGGCGTCAGGATCGTGCCGGTGTACGATCGCTCGGAGCTGATCCACCGCTCCATCAGCAACGTGAAGGAGACCGGCATCGAGGTGATCGTCACCGTGGTGCTGATCATCCTGCTGTTCCTGTGGCACTTCCCGAGCGCGATCATCCCGATCGTCACCATCCCGGCGGCCGTGCTGCTCTCGTTCATCCCGTTCCGGATGCTCGGCATCAGCGCCAACATCATGTCGCTGACCGGCATCGTCATCGCGTTCAGCGAGCTGATCGACGCGTCGATCGTCGTCGTCGAGCAGACGCACAAGAAGCTCGAGATCTGGGAGAAGGAGGGCCGACGTCGGGATTACCACGACGTCGTGCTCGGCGCCGTGAAGGAGGTCGCGGGGCCGACGTTCTTCGCCCTCCTGGTGATCGCCATCGCGTTCCTGCCGGTGCTCGCGCTCGAGGCCCAGGAAGGGCGCATGTTCAAGCCGCTGGCGTACACCAAGACCTTCGCGATGGTCATCGCGGCGCTCCTCGCCATCACCCTCGACCCCGCGCTGCGCCTGCTCCTGACCAGGATCAAGCGCTACGACCTCCGCCCGGCCTGGCTGGCCCGGATCGTCAATGCGCTCCTCGTGGGCCGGATCCGCTCGGAGGACAAGCACCCCGTCAGCCGGCTGCTGATGGGGATCTACGAGCCGGTGGTGCGCTTCACGCTGCGCTTCAGGTGGGCCGTGGTCGCGACCGCGGTGGCCGTGGTCGCGCTGACGATCCCCGTCTTCTTCAAGCTCGGCTCCGAGTTCATGCCCCCCCTCGACGAGGGCGTCATCCTCTACATGCCGTCCACCATGCCGGGCATCTCCATCGCGGAGTCTCAGAAGCTCCTCCAGGCGACCGACCGCATCATCAAGCGGTTCCCGGAGGTCGATCGGGTGCTGGGCAAGGCGGGCCGGGCCGAGACCGCCACCGATCCCGCGCCCCTCTCCATGCTCGAGACGGTGATCGTCCTGAAGCCGCGCTCCGAGTGGCCCCACGTCGACACCTGGTACTCGCGCTGGGCCCCTGCCTGGGCCGGGCAGGTCCTCAGGCACTTCACGCCGGACACGATCTCCCCGGACCAGCTCGTCGCCCAGCTGGACGCGGCGCTCAAGATCCCCGGGGTGAGCAACGCGTGGACCATGCCGATCCGCGGGCGGATCGACATGCTGACCACCGGCATGCGGACTCCGGTCGGCCTGAAGATCGCAGGCGAGGATCCGAAGACGATCGAGGCGATCGGGACGAAGGTCGAGTCGCTGCTGCCGGCCGTGCGCGGGACACGCGGCGTGTTCGCCGAGCGGACCGGCGGCGGGTACTTCCTGGACATCACCTGGAAGCGCGAGGAGCTGGCACGCTACGGGCTGAGCATCGAAGACGGCCAGCGGATCGTCGAGAACGCGATCGGCGGCGAGAACGTCTCGACGGTGATCGACGGCCGCGCGCGCTATCCGGTGAACGTCCGCTACCTGCGCGACTTCCGAAGCGACCCGGGAGCGCTGAGCCGCGTCCCGGTGCCGGCGGGGGACGACGGCCGGCTGCTCGCGCTCGGCGAGCTGGCGGACATCCGCCCCAGCAGCGGCCCCGCGATGATCCGCGACGAGGACGGACTGCTGACGGGCTACGTGTACATCGACATCGCGGGGCGCGACCCCGAGTCCTACGTCGCCGAGGCCCGCGGGCTGCTCCGCGACAAGCTGCAGCTCCCGCCGGGGTACGCGGCGTCCTGGAGCGGGCAGTACGAGGCGATGCAGCGGGTCCGCGAGCGGCTGAAATTGGTGGTGCCGCTGACCCTCGCCCTGATCCTGCTCCTGCTCTACCTGAACACCCGGTCGGCCGCGAAGACGATGATCGTCCTCATGGCGGTGCCGTTCTCGGCCGTCGGGGCGATCTGGTTCCTCTACTTCGCCGGCTACCACATGAGCATCGCGGTGTGGGTGGGCCTCATCGCCCTCCTCGGCGTGGACGCGGAGACCGGCGTCTTCATGCTGCTGTACCTCGACCTCGCCTACGAGGACGCGAAGCGGGCGGGTCGCATGAACACCCTCGTCGACCTCAGGGAGGCGATCGTGCAGGGGGCGGCCCGCCGCCTGCGGCCGAAGTTCATGACGTTCGGCACCACCTGCATCGGCCTCGCTCCCATCCTGTGGTCCACGGGCACCGGCTCGGACGTCATGAAGCGGATCGCCGCGCCGATGGTCGGCGGCATCTTCACTTCGTTCGCGCTGGAGCTTCTCGTGTATCCCGCCGTCTACGAGATCTGGCGCTGGCGCCGTCCCGTTCCGGCCCGCTCGGCCGAACCCGTGCCGATGATCGCGCATCACGCCGAGGGTCGGCCGGCGGCCCAGGGGGCGGTGGGCTAGGACACGCGCGGCGGGGGACCGCGGAGGAGTCAGAAGCGGTACGCGAGGATCGCGCGGGGGTCCGGTGGCGGCGACGCCCCGGGTCACAGACTGTACCCCAGGAACTGCCCCATCCCGCGGAGGTCGTGCACCAGCGCCGCGAACTGCTCCGGAAAGAGCGACTGGGGCCCGTCCGAGAGGGCCTCCTCGGGACGGTCGTGCACCTCGACCATGAGCCCGCTGGCGCCCACCGCGGCCGCCGCGCGCGCCAGGGGGGACACCTTGTCGCGCAGCCCGGTGGCATGGCTAGGGTCCACCAGCACCGGCAGGTGGCTCAGCTTCTGGACGACCGGCACGGCGCTCAGGTCGAGGGTGTTCCGCGTGTGGTTCGAGAAGGTCCTTATCCCGCGCTCGCAGAGCATCACCCTCGGGTTACCCTCGGCGAGCACGTACTCGGCCGCCATGAGCCACTCGTCGATCGTGGCCGAGATCCCGCGCTTGAGCATCACGGGCTTGTCGAGGCGCCCGACGTCCTTGAGGAGGCCGAAGTTCTGCATGTTGCGCGCGCCGACCTGGACGATGTCCGCGAAGCGGTACACCGCGTCGAGGCTCGACCGGTCGAGAGCCTCCGAGATGATCGGCAGGCCGGTCTCCTCGCGGGCGGCCGCGAGGATCCTGAGCCCCTCTTCCCCGAGCCCCTGGAAGGCGTACGGCGAGGTGCGGGGCTTGAAGGCGCCGCCTCGAAGGACGTGGGCGCCCGCTCGCGCTACCTGCCGCGCGATGCGAAGGGTCTGCTCCTCGCTCTCGACCGCGCACGGCCCCGCGATGATCACGAAGCGGCCGCCGCCGATCTCGACGGAGCTTCCATCGACCGCCATCACCGTGTCCTGGTGGCGGAAATCGCGGCTCGCGAGCTTGTAGGGTCTCGTGACCGGGATCGCCTGCTTGACCCCGGCGAGCACCTCGAACGGCCGCGGGTCCACGGGCCCCTGGTTGCCGGTGATCCCGACCGCCGTGCTGGTGGCGCCCGGGATGACGTGGGCCTTGAACCCCAGCGCCTCGACCTTGGCGACGACGGTCTCGAGATCCTCGGGCCGGAACCCGGATTCCATGACGATCAGCATCGCGACGTCCTTTCCTCCCCCATGGCCTCGACCATCGCGGCGGCGAGCGCGCGCATCCTGCGGCTCGCCTCCTCGGGCGGGCTCTCCGCCGCGAGCCGGACCAGAGCGCTTCCCACGACCACGCCGTCGCACAGCCCCGCGACCTTCCTCGCCTGCTCCGGCGTCGAGATGCCGAATCCGACCGCCAGCGGCTTCCTCAAGTGCCCCCTGATCCCGGCCACCCGGCGCGCGAGCGAACGTGGAAGGCTCGAGCGCGCTCCCGTGACGCCGAGCCGCGCCACGTAGTAGACGAACGCCGTCGAGGCGCGATCCACGATCGCGAGCCGCTCGTCCGACGTCGTGGGCGACGCGAGGAACACGGTCTCGAGACCCTCCTCGCCCATCTCGTGCCGGTAGTCGCCCGCCTCCTCGGGCGGGAGATCGACGACGAGGGCCCCTTGCGCCCCGGCGCTCCGGGTCCTTCGCGCGAACTCCCGGAGCCCCATCCTCAGCACCGGGTTGTAATAGGTGAACAGCAGGATCGGCACCGGGACGCCCCGGGAACGCAGCCGGCTCACGAGCTCGAGGATCCTCGAGAGGGTCGCCCCGGCCCGGAGAGCGCGCCGCGACGCGGCCTGGATCGCGGGGCCGTCGGCGATCGGGTCGCCGCACGGCACCCCCAGCTCGATCGCGGCCGCGCCCGCCGCGGCGAGCTCCTCCGCGAAGCGCGCGGTCCATTCCAAGGACGGGTCGCCGGCGGCGAGGAACGGCACGAACGCCGCCCGGCGGGTCCGCCGAGCGGCGCCCAGCGCTTCGCCGAGGGACCGCGGGGAAATCACGCTCGCCTCGCGGCGCTCAACGTTTCGACATCCTTGTCGCCGCGCCCCGAGAGGTTCACCACGACGACCGCGCTCCGCTTCATCCGGGGCACCCGCTTCAGCGCGTGCGCGACCGCGTGCGCGCTCTCGAGGGCGGGGAGGATCCCCTCGGTGCGGCAGAGGAAATCGAAGGCGGCGAGCGCCTCATCGTCCGTCACCGAGCCGTACTCGGCCCGGCCGCGCGCGCGGAGATCGGCGTGCTCCGGCCCCACCGCCGGGTAGTCGAGGCCCGCGGCGACGCTGTGGGTGCGGCGCGTCTGACCCGCCGCGTCCTGGAGGACGACCGTGTATGTGCCGTGCAGGACCCCGGGGGTGCCGCCGCGCCGCGCTTCCGCGAGCCGCGTCGCGTGCTTTCCGCTTCGCGCACCGAGCCCGCCGGCCTCGACGCCTACGAGGGTGACGCCTTGGTCGGCGACGAACGCGGAGAACAGCCCGGCGGCGTTGCTCCCGCCGCCGACGCAGGCGATCAGGAGATCCGGCAGGCGTCCCTCCTTCGCCAGGACCTGGGAGCGCGCCTCCCGGCCGATGACCTTCTGGAAGTCGCGCACCATCGACGGGAACGGGTGCGGGCCCAGGACCGACCCCAGCACGTAGTGGGTCGTTCTGACGTTCAGCGCCCAGTCGCGCAGGGCCTCGCTCACGGCCTCCTTCAGCGTTCGCGCGCCGGAGCGGACCGGGACCACCTCGGCGCCCAGGAGCCGCATCCTCGAGACGTTCAGCGGCTGCCGCGCCATGTCGGTCTCGCCCATGTAGATCGTGCACGTGAGACCCAGCGCCGCGGCGGCGGCCGCGGTGGCGACTCCGTGCTGGCCGGCCCCCGTCTCGGCGATGACGCGCGCCTTCCCCATCCGCCTCGCGAGGAGCGCCTGGCCCACCGTGTTGTTGATCTTGTGCGCTCCCGTGTGCGCCAGATCCTCGCGCTTGAGGTAGACGCGCGCGCCGCCGAGCGCCTCGGTCGTGCGTGCCGCGAACGTCAGGGGCGTCGGCCGCCCCACGAAATCGCGCAGCCACCGGCTGAGCTCCCTCCGGAACCCGGCGTCCCGGACCGCCGCCCTGTGGGCCTCGGCCAGGTCCTCGAGCGGCCCGACCAGGGTCTCGGGCACGTAGCGGCCCCCGAACCTCCCGAAGCGCCCGGCCTGCGCCGCGCTCCGTCGCGTCTCCCGGTCGTCACGACGCATCGGCTCTCCTCACCCTCTCCACGAATTCCAGAATCCTCCCCTTGTCCTTGATGCCGGGAGCGGACTCGACGCCGCGGGAGACGTCGACGCCCCAGGGACGGACGCGCCGGATCGCCCCCTCGACGGTATCGGAGGTCAGGCCGCCGGCGAGCAGCGTGAGTTCCCGCCGGCGGGCGAGACGCTCCGCGAGGTTCCAGTCGGTCGTTCCGCTCGCTGGAACTCGCAGCGACCGGTCGTGATCCACGAGGACGTGCGCCGAAGGGAGCTCGAGCGCCCGCTCCACGTCCCCGTCGCGCGCGAGACGGGCGGCGAGGATGACCCTCTCGGGGCCGACGGCCCGGCAGGTGGCCTCGGCGCCGTCTCCGTGCAATTGGACCAGGTCGAGCTCGACCTCGGCCTCCACCGTCCGGACGAGCCCCGCCGGCGCGTGGAGGAAGACCCCGACGCGGAGCACGCCGGGCGGGAGCGCTTTCGCGATCCTCGCGGCCTCGGCCGCGGACACGAGCCTCGGCGAAGCGGCATGGAGCACGAATCCCACCGCCCAGGAGCCCGACTCGGCCGCCGCGACCCCGTCCTCGATCCGGGTGATCCCGCAGATCTTCACCCGCGTCTCGACCACCGCGCGCCTCCTCCCGCCCGACCGTCGAGCAGGCCCGCCAGCCCCGCCGCGGGGTCGGCGCTCCGCACGAGATGCGTGCCGACCAGGAACCCGCGATAGCCGAGGTTGGCCAGCTCGTCGATCTCCCGGCGCGAGCGAATCCCGCTCTCCGAGACGAACGTCACGCCATCGGGCGGCCGACGAGAGGCCAGGCGGCGCGACACGGCGAGATCCACCCGGAGCGTCCGCAGGTCCCGGTTGTTGACCCCGACGAGCCGGGCTCCCGCTAGGAGCGCGGCGTCCATCTCCGCCTCGTCGTGCACCTCGACCAGTGGGGTCAGGCCGAGATCCGTCGCTTCGTCCACGAGGTGACCGAGCGCCCTGCCGCCGAGCAGCGCGGCGATGAGCAGCACGCCGTCGGCACCGTGGAGCCGCGCCTGCCAGAGCTGGTATTCGTCCAACACGAAGTCCTTCATCAGGAGCGGGAGCGGGACGCGCCGCCGCACGGCGTCGAGCACGCCGAAGCCGCCCCCGAAGAATTTCGGCTCGGTGAGCACGGAGATCGCGGCAGCGCCGCCCCGGAAGTAGGCCTCGGCCAGCGCCATCGGCGAAACGCCCGTCCCGAGCCGGCCGTGAGACGGCGACGCCAGCTTCACCTCGGCGACGATCCAGGGAGCGGGCGCCCCGAGCACGCGGGCGAAGCCACGCGGGAAGCGGGCCCGGAGCGCCGCCGCGCGCAGGGCCTCCGGAGCGATCTCCCGCCTCGCCGCGTCGAGGCGCCGCCGTGTCGCCGCGGCGATCGCGTCGAGCACGGAGCCGTTTCCCGCCGCCGGCCGGCTCACGACGCGATCTCCTCGCGCGTCGTCGTTCCGTGGGCCTCCCGGCGCAGCTTGACCAGGACCTCGTGCGCGCGTCCCGACATGATGCTCTCCCGCGCGAGGGCCACGCCCTCCCGGACCGTGGCCGCGATCCCCGCCACCACGAGCGCCGCGCCCGCGTTCAGGCTCGCTCCGTCGGCGAGCGGCCCGCTTCTCCCCAGTAGGAGCTCCTCGAGATGGCGGGCGTTCTCGGCCGGGCCGCCGCCCCGGAGCGCGGCGGCACCGGCCGGACGCAGCCCGGCGTCCCCGGGCACGAGCGTCTCCGTCCAGATCCCCCGGACGGCGTCCACGTGCGCGACGTGGGTCGCCGACGCCAGCGAGAGCTCGTCCATGCCGTCCTCGCCGTGCACCACCATGGCGCGCGCCGCACCGAGGCCGGCGAGGACTCTCGCGATCACCGGAACGAGAGCGGCGTCATAGACGCCGACGACCTGGCGCTTCACTCCCGCCGGGTTCGCGAGGGGCCCGAGCAAGTTGAACACCGTGCGCACGCGGAGCGCCCGGCGCACCGGTGCGACGTTCCTCATGGCCGGATGGAAGCGCGGCGCGAACAGGAACCCGAACCCGGTCTGTTCGATCGAGCGCCGCACCGACTCCGGCGGCGCGTCCGCGACGACGCCGAGCGCCTCCAGCACTTCAACGCTGCCCGACCGGCTCGACACGGCGCGGTTCCCGTGCTTCGCGACCGCCGCCCCCGCTCCTGCGGCGACGAGCGCGGCGGCCGTCGAGAAATTGAACGTGTGAAGGCCGTCGCCGCCGGTGCCGCACGTGTCCACCAGCGCCCGGCCCCGAATCTCCACCTTGAGAGCGTGCTCCCTGAGGCTCAGGGCGAAGCCGATCAGCTCCTCCTCGTCGGCGCCGCGGGCGCCCAGCGCGCCGAGGAGCGCCGCCGCCTGGACCTCGGAGACCTCGCCGGAGACGAGGCGGTCCATCGCGACCCTGGCCCCTTCGCGCCCAAGGGTCTCCCGCCGGCATACCTTGTCGATGCACTCGGACAGGTCCTGCACGTCAAGCCTCCAGGAAATTCCGCAGGAGCTTCCCGCCGTGCTCGGTCATGACGGACTCCGGGTGGAACTGCACGCCTTCCGCGGGCCAGCTCGCGTGCCGTATCCCCATGACCGTTCCGTCCTCCGCCTCCGCGGTGATCGAGAACCCGAAGGGCAGGGCGTTCCGGTCCACGACGAGCGAGTGGTAGCGCCCTCCCCGGAACGGGTTCTCGATCCCCCGATACACTCCGCCGCCGTCGTGCCGGACGGCGCTCGGCTTGCCGTGCACGGTCCTTCGCGCACGCACGACGCGCCCGCCGAAGGCCAGCGCCAGCGCCTGGTGCCCGAGGCAGACCCCGAGGACGGGGACGCGCGACGCGAACGCCCGGAGGATCGCGAGGACCTCCCCCGCCTCCTCCGGCCGCCCGGGCCCCGGCGAGATCACGATGCGATCGGGGGCGAGGCGCGCCACGGCGGCGGAGTCCACTTCGTCGTTGCGCCTCACGACCACCGCCGCGCCCAGTTCGCGGAGGGCCTGGTACAGGTTGTAGGTGAACGAATCGTAGTTGTCGATCAGGAGGATCATGGCTGCCCCTCGGCGACACGTATCGCCTCGCGAATCGCTGCGGACTTGCTCCTGACCTCCTCGTGCTCCCTCTCCGGGTCGGAGTCCGCCACGATCCCCGCGCCGGCTTGCACGCGGGCCATCCGTCCCTGACGGGTGCGCCGGACGACGAGGCTCCGGATGGCGATGGCCGAGTCCAGGTTCCCGCCGAAGCCCCGGTACAGGACCGCCCCGGCGTAGGGCCCCCGCGGGACCGGCTCGATCTCCCCGATGATCTGCATCGCGCGGATCTTCGGAGCGCCGCTGACGGTGCCTGCGGGAAAACAGGCCGCAAGCGCCCGCCAGGCGGAGACGCCGGTGCGGAGCCGGCCGCGCACGCTCGAGACCAGGTGCATGACGTGGGAGTAGCGCTCGACCTGCATGAACGACGACACGCGCACGGTCCCCGGGCGGGCGACCCGGCCGACGTCGTTCCGGCCGAGGTCCACCAGCATCACGTGCTCCGCGCGCTCCTTCGGGCTAGCGATCAGACGCCTCTCGAGGATGCGGTCCTCCTCCTCGGTGGCGCCCCGCCGCCTCGTGCCGGCGATCGGCCGCGTCTCGACGGCGCGCCCGTGGATCCTGACGAGCATCTCGGGGGAGGCGCCGAGGATGGCCTCGTCCGACGTGCCGACGAGGAACATGTAGGGAGAGGGGTTCGCCGAGCGGAGCGCGCGGTAGACCTCGAGAGGGGTGGCGCGGAGCGGCACCTCGATCCTCTCGGAGAGGACCGCCTGGAAGATGTCCCCGGCACGGATGTGGCGCTTCAGCCGCTCGACCCCCTCGAGAAAGGCCGGCCGTCCCATCGCGTAGGAAGGGGGCCGGGAGCGGGCGCGGTCCGGCGCGATGCGGCGGCTCCGCTCGCTGAACGGACGGCGCAGGAGGTGCTCCATCTCGTCCAGGTCGTCGCAGGCCGCCCGGTACGCTCCCGTGAGCGGCGGGTTCCCCTCCGAAACGACGTTCGCCACGAGGAGCATCCTCTGGCGCAGGTGGTCGAACGCCACGACGTTCCGGAAGAGCTTAAGCTCCGCCTCGGGCACGTCCGGCTCGCCGAGGCGCACGGTCGGCTCGAGGTGGCGCGACATCTCGTAGCCGATCGTTCCCACCGCCCCGCCGCAGAAGGGCGGAAGCGCCGGGTCCGTCTTCGCGCGGAGACGGCCGACGGCCTCGCCCAGGGTCCAGAACGGATGCCCTTCGAGGACCCGTTCCGTCCCGTCGGCCGTCCTCTGCCTGACCCTTCCCCGTCGCACGGTGAGCGTCTCGAACGGGCGCGTCCCGAGGAAGGAGTACCGCGCGAGGCGTTCGCCCCCCTCGACGCTCTCCAGCAGGAACGACGGCGCCTTCTCGTCCTGGAGCCGCAGGAACGCCGCGACGGGCGTGAGCGTGTCCGCCGGGATCTCCCTCGTCAGGGGGACCACGTTGACGCCGTCCCTCAACTCTCGCCGGACCTCGCGGAGCGTCTTCATCACGGCTCCAAGAAGACAAAAAACCCGCCTCCGGGGAGGCGGGTCGTGTGAACAAGCCGAATGTCGGAGCTACGTCAGCGCACGACCGCCTCCCGGTGGCTGTTCCACCACCACCGAGACCCGGAGACCGGACGGCCCGTCGTTTCGCTCACGCCCTTAATACTCGTCGAAAAGGACGATTCGACAAGTGCCCGCCCCGAGGTGAAGGCGTGCTCGAGGATCGAATGGAGCGAGGGATCGGCGGAGACCGGCCGCTACGGCGCCTTCTCGATCCAGTCGCGCACGACCGCCTCGAGCTTCTCGATGTCGCGCCGCTCGAGGGCGAGCTGCCCCTGATAGGTGGCCCGCCGCTCCCGAATACCCTTCGCCCGCTCCTCGAGGGCTTTGAGGTCCGCTTCGAACGAGGCCTTCTGCCCCCTGCGCTGCGGATCGGGAGGAGTTTCAGGGGACGTCCGCGCGAGCTCGTCGAGAGCATCGAGCTGGGCCCCGAGCCTGGCCATGCCGCCTCGGACGTCGTCTTCCTCGCTGTCGAGGGTCCGCAGCCGGGACTCGACCCCCTCGATGTTCCGGTAGCGCAGGCCGAGGAGCGTCACGACGAGCTGCATCCGCTGCGACTCCCGCTCCGCCGTTCTGGCCTTCGACTCCTGGCCGAGCATCGCCTTCAGGCTCTCGATCGACGATATCAGCTGGGCACAGGCCCCGTCCTCCGCCGTCCCCTGCCCCGCGGATACGGCCGGCGCGGCCGCCGCGAGGACGAGCGCCGGCGCGATCGCCATCCCGATCAGGAGCTTCCTCACTTTCGCCTCCCTTCGGGGACCGCCGCCGGGCCCCCGTCACTGCAGCGCGTACAGGTTCCCGTCCATGCTGCCGACGTAGACCGTCCCGCGGTCCACGGCGGGCGACGACATGATCGCGCCGATGGAGACGAAGCGATAGAAGTCGACGTACATGTCCTCGAAATCGCCGAGGACGGGCGCGAACGACTCCTGGTTCAGGCTCCCGTCGGGATTCAGCACCTTGAGCGGGTCCGCCTTCGACGCCTCGGTCCGGAACTCCCAGGCCAGCTTCCCGGTCTTCGCGTCGATGGCGTACAGCCTGCCGTTGTGGTCGCCGACGTAGGCCAGGTCGCCCGCGAGAGCCGCCGAGGAGAACAGGTACGCCTTCGCCTCGAAGTTGAATCGCAGCCTGCCGGTCCTCGCGTCGAGCGCCATGAAGCGCGCGCTGTCGGAGGTCCCCACGTACACCGTTCCGTCGCGGACCGCGGGGGTGCCGACGACCCACGACTTGCTGGTCGGATAGTCCCACCTCTTGCGCCCGGTGGCGGCATCCACCGCGTACACGTGGGCGTCGCGGCACCCCACGTACACCGTGCCGTCCACCACCGCCGCGGACGACTGGAAGCCCACCTGGTTGTGGATGGCGGGATCCTCGCCCGTCTTGAACGCCCACTTCTCCTGGCCGGTGTCCGCGTCGATCGCGTAGAGGTAGCTGTCCCAGCTGCCGACGAAGACCGTGTGGTTGGCCACCGCGGGGGAGGCGTGCACGACGTCCTTCGTCGCGAACTTCCACTGGAGCACGCCGGTGGTCGCGTCGACCGCGTAGACGTTGCCGTCGCCGCTGCCGAAGTAGACCTTGCCGTCCGCGACCGCCGGCGACGACGTGAAGACGTCCCACGCGTCGGGGATGGTCTGGGCCGGCGAGAGGTAGCCGTGAAGGCTCTTCGCCTCGAACTTCCTCTCGAATTCCGTGGCGAAGACCCACCGCGGCATTCCGGTCGCGACGTCGATCGCGGCCAGAGCACCGGCCGACGACACGAAGTAGAGCGTGCCGCCCGCCACCGCCGGCGACGAGGCGATCGGCATTCGCGACTTGAAGTTCCACTTCTCCTTGCCGCTCTCCTGGTCGACGGCGTAGAGGTGGCCGTCCAGGCTGCCGATGTAGACGACGCCGTCGGCGACGGCGGGCGAGGTCAAGATCGGCCCGCCGGCCTTGAAGGCCCACTTGACGCCGCCGAACGTCCTCGGACCGGGGGCGCCGTAGACCCCCGTCCGGGCGTTGTCGCCGTGAAAGGTCGTCTGAGCCGGCGTGGGAACCGAGGCCATGGCCAGCAGAGCGAGAATCGCGACGCGTCTCATGAGGCATCTCCCGGGTCGGTCGCGCGTCGATTCGGGCGCGCCACGGGGGTTTACGAAATCCGAGGTCGAAGGATGCAAGGCCGCAGTCCATTCGCGGAGCGACGCCGGGTCCTGACTCAGGTCAAAACCGCGGCCGACGCTCCCGGAGTATGAAAGGACCGTTCCGATGCCGGGTGGCGGGGCCCTATATTGGAACGCGAGCATCGCGCGCCCCGCGCGAGGAGGAGCCGCCGTGCACAGCATGAAGCTCCGGTACGTCCTTCTCGGGCCCTTTCTTGCCGCTTCCGCCGTCGTCGCGCTACCGGACACCGGCCCCACGTCCGCCGGAGCCCCCCTCGAGATCGACCTCGCGAGTGGAACGTTCCGCCCCTTCGACAGCAAGGCGTCCTCTCCCACTTGGTTCGCGCCGGCGACCGTCGCGCTGAGCGCGAGCGACCGCCGGTACCTCGTCGCCATCACCCGCGCCCCCCTCGACGCGAGCGAACGGCGGCAGATCGAATCCGCGGGCGCGGAGCTGCTCGACGTCCTCCCGCGAAACGGATACCGGGTCCGGGTGTCTCCGGGCGCGGAGCTGTCGATCCGCCGCCTGCCGTTCGTGGCCTGGCTCGGCGAGCTTCCGCGGCACCTCAAGATCGAGCCGAGCCTCGCCTCGCGCGCCGGCTCGCCGCCGGGCCCGACGCCCGTTCGAGCCGTCCTCGCCGCGGGCGAGCCGGAGCGGCGGGCGGTCGGCGTCCTGGCCGGTCTCGGCGCGATCGCCGCCCCGTCGGGGAAGGACGGCGCGTGGCGCGTGACCGCCACGGTTCCCTCCGGCCAACTCGCGGCGGTCCTTTCGGCGCTCGCGTCGCTTCCGGAGGTGGAGGCCGTCGAGATCGCGAAGCCGGTCCGCCCCTTCAACCAGGACGCGGTCTGGGTTCACCAGTCGTTCGTCGGCCCGTCGCCGCAGCAGACGCCGATCTTCGACCACGGCCTCTTCGGCTGCGGCCAGATCCTGGCGATCGCCGACATCGCCCAGGACTACGACTCGTGCTACTTCCGCGACACGGTCAACGGCCCACCCCCCGTCGTTGCCTGCGGCGGCGCGCCCTGCCCGGCCGCGGCGCCCGCGCCGGGCCGCCGCAAGGACATCCTCTACTACAACTGGTCGGGCGGGCCTACCGGGGAGGAGGACACGTGTCCCGCGACCATCACCGGCACGTCCGGGCACGGCACGCACACGTCCGGAACGCTCGCCGGCGACGCGGCGCCGTATGCCGACTGCGCCGCGTACACCACGGCCGGACGCAACGGCGGGGATGGCCTCGCGCCCGGCGCCAAGCTCGTCGTCGAGGAGATGGGGGACGGCTTCGAGTACCTCAACAACCTCGGCGGCACGCTGTGGAACCTGGCCGACGTCGCGTACCAGACCGGCGCCCGCGTCCACTCCGACTCCTGGGGCGCGGCGTGCTTCGACCTCCTCGGGGAGTGCATCCCGGGATGCACGATGCCGTACGACTCGTACGCGCGCGACGCCGACCTCGCCATGTGGAGCCACCCCGACCTGCTGCTCGTCGCTGCTGCCGGCAACGCCGGGCTCTACTGCCCTCCGCCGATCTCGGTCGGCACGCCCGCGAACGCCAAGAATCCGATCTCGGTGGGGGCCGTCGGCCACGGGACCTCCGCCTCGACCCCGTCGGATTTCACGAGCCCGGGCCCGGTGGAGGACGGCCGGCTGGCGCCGACGATCGCGGCGCAGGGCGAGTCCACGGTCTCCGCCGCGTCCGACGCGAGCCTCTTCTCGAACAACTGCGCGAGCTGCTCCCTCGACGGCACGTCGATGTCGGCTCCGACCGTCGCGGGGCTCGCGGCGCTCGTGCGGGAGTACTTCACGGCGGGATTCTATCCGGGCGGCGCGCGCAATCCCGCGCTGGGCTTCGCCCCGAGCGCGGCCCTCTTGAAGGCGATCTTGGTCGACGGCGCCGTCGCCCTCGGCACCTCGGCGCCCAACCCGGATTTCACCGCCGGGTACGGCCGCGCGCAGCTCGACCGGACGCTCGCCTTCGCGGGAGGCACGTTCAGGCTCCGCGTCGACGACCGCCGGGAGGGGATCACGACGGGGAGCGTGGTCACCCACGCGTACGACGTTTCCGCGGGCTCTCCGTTCCGCGCGACGCTCGTCTGGACGGACTATCCCGCGGCGATCGGCGCCGCGGTCGCGAGGGTGAACGAGATCGAGCTCGAGGTCGTCGACCCCGCCGGGAACGTCTGGTTCCAGACCCTCGACCCGACGAGCGGGCTCCCGGTCCCCACCACCAACCCCGCGGCACCCCACGACGCGCGCAACGTCGTCGAGCGGCTGGTGTTCGACGCCCCCGCGGCAGGACGATGGGTGGTCCGCGTCCGCGGTGTCGCGGTCCCCTGGGCGCCGCAGCCGTTCGCGCTGGTCGTTCGGGGCGCTCTCGCCGATTGCCCGGCTCCCACGGCGCCCGGAGCGCCGTCGCTCTCGACCCCCGCGGACCGCCAGGTGCTCGTCTCCTGGGGCGCCGTCGCCGGGGCGGCGGCCTACAACGTCTATCGCAGCTTCGGCCCCTGCCCGGGCGGACCGTACACGCCGGTCGCGAGCGCGGTGACCGACCCGTCGTTCCTCGACACGACGGTCGACGGCGGCGTGACCTACACCTACGTCGTCACCGCCGCGTCGGACCCCTCGGGGACCTGCGAGTCGGGGCGGTCGCCGTGTGCGTCGGTCGTGCCCGCCGGCGACTGCACCCTCCCGCCCTCGTTTCGGGGGATCAAGGCCGCGGAGAGCGCGGGCCTTCCGAGCTGCACCGTCGTCCTGAGCTGGGACCCTGCGACCGCTTACTGCCCCGGTGACGTTCGCTACAACGTGTATCGCGGGGGGGCGAGCACCTTCGCGCCGGGACCCCAAAGCCGCATCGCACGCTGCCTCGTCGGGTCGTCGTTCACCGACTCGGTCGACCTCGTCGACGGCTCGATTCGCTGGTACGTCGTCCGGGCCGAGGACGCGTCGAGCGGCCACGGCGGTCCGTGCCGGGGGGGAAACGAGGAGATGAACACGACGGCGTTGGCGGCGTCCCCCGACGGTCCCCCGACGCTGGGAACCTGGTCCGACGACGCCGGCGACACGGGATCCGCCAAGATGGACGCGACGCCACCCTGGTCCGCCTCCCCGGCCGGGGGCCACGCGGGGCCCAAGACGTACAACGCATCCAGCTCCGCGGGGATTTGCGCCGACCTCGCCACCCCCGTCCTCGTGCTCGCCGATCCCGGACAGGGCCCCGCACTCCAGTTCTGGACGAAACACGATCTCGAGTACGACCCCTCCGGGGAGATCTTCGGCCGCGAGGGCTCCCTCGGGCAGGTCGAGATCGCAGCCGGACCGTCGTTCGTCAACTGGACGCGAGTGCCGCTCGCGCCGAACTACCCCGCGACGGTCGATTTCCCGTTCAACGACTGCGCGACGACGCAGAACCCGGGGAACTACTTCACGGGGCCCCAGGCCACGTACACGGCGTACACCGCCTCCCTCGCGAACTGGGCGGGAGGCGAGGTTAAGGTCCGGTTCCATCTCTCGGGGGACTACCTGTACCCCGGCGGAAGCTGGCAGGTGGACGACGTCGCGGTCGCGGGGGCCATGGTCCCCGGCGCCTGTGCCAGCGCCGCCGCCGGGCCTCCGCCGATCCCTGACGGCGCCATCGTGCCGGGCCAGCCCCTGAGGGCCTCGAGAAGCGGCGCGAGCGTCGTCTTGACCTGGGACGCGTCGCAGTGTCCGGCGGCAGCGGTCGACGTCTATCGTGGGACGATCGGGAATTTCACCGCGTTCAACGGCGGCGCCTGCGGACTTCCGCCGACCGGCTCGGCCACGCTCGCGATCCCGGACGGCTCCTGGTTCCTCGTCGCCGCGACCGACGGCGGGAGCGCGGACGGAAGCTACGGCCGCACGATATCGGGGAGCGAGATCGTGTACGCCGGCGCGTCCGCGGCCTGTCCCGGGATCGTGAGCCACGTCACCAACAACGCGTGTCCGTGAAGAAGGGTCCTGGGATCCCGAACGAGAAGACCGGGGTCTTCGCTCATGGCTTGTCGGTCCGGAGCACCGACGCCAGCGGCAAGCTTGAGGTGCGGCGGGACGCGCAGGGGGACGCCGCCGTCAGGTTGTCCGCACGGAGGGAAGCGCCCATAATGTGACGGAAAGTTGCCCGTTAAGTTGGAATTTGCTGCCTCGGGACGGCCAGTCATGGCCGACCCGGCCAACGATGGGGTCGATGATCGCCAACCCACCCGTCGTCGAGGAGGCGAGGGCGCTGCTCGCGGCACTCTCCCTGTCGCCCGACGCCGTGTTCGCCACGGACCGGCGGAACCAGATCGTCTTCTGGAACCGGAGCGCCGAGCGGGTTCTCGGCTACACCGAATCGGACATGCTGTCGCGCTCGTGCGACACCGCGCTGCAGGGGTGCGATCTCAGCGGAAACCGATACTGCTGGAAGGACTGCCCGGTGGTCCAGATTGCGTGTCGCGGCGGGGCGGTCCACGACTTCGTCTTGACTCTCGAAGCCAAGGACAAGCACCAGGTCGAGGTCGGCATCACGGTACTCACTCTGGCGCTACCGCCGCCCGAGCGGTTCCTGATCCTGCACATCCTCCACCCCACGGCCGGTACCGAGCCTCGACCCGAAACGACGAGGACCGAACCTTCCCCCCCCATGGCGCTGCGGGCCGCCGCGAGCGCCTCCTCCGACGCGAGGGCGCGCAAGCTCACGGGACGGGAGGTCGAGGTCCTCGGGATGCTCGCCGCCGGCCACGCCACCCCTCACATCGCGACCCGCCTCGGCATCTCGAACCTGACCGCCAGGAACCACATCCAGAACATCCTGGACAAGCTCGAGGTGCACTCCAAGACCGAGGCCGTCGCGTTCGCCTTCCAGAAGCGCTTGCTCTGAGCGGAGCGCCGCACCACGACCTCCCACGTGGGGCCGGGTGGTGAGAACGCGTCACGTCTTTTGGTGCGAATGCGGGATGCCCACCGCGCCCGCGCGGGTCCATCGTGGACCGGTGCCGCTCTTCCGCGGCGCGACGGCTTACCAGGAGGGGACGTCGAATGCGAGTCACGAAGCTCTCCGCCGCGATCCTGTCCGCCACGTTCGTGACGCTGCTGATCGTGAGCGTCCTGCCGGCTCGAGCGGTGCCGGTGTTCGCCCGAAAGTACAAGACGTCTTGCCAGACTTGTCACGCCATCTTCCCGAAGCTCAGTCCTTTCGGCGAGGCGTTCCGGCTCAACGGCTACCGGATGCCCGCGGAGACCGAGGAGCAGGTCAAGCAGGCGCCGGTCCCGCTCGGTGCGGAGGCCTACGCCCGCGTCTGGCCGGACGCGGTCTATCCGGGGGACCTCCCCGGCAACGTCCCCGTCGCGATCAACGTCAAGATGGCGAACGTCTTCTCGTCGAGCCACGACGATACCGGCCGTCAGATCGTGCACAACGACTTCCAGTTCCCGCAGGAGGTGAATCTCTTCTCCGCCGGCACGCTCGGCCCGACGTTCGGGTTCCTCGGCGAACTCACCTACGCGGAGAACCCCGACGGTTCGAGCGACGTGGAGATCGAGCACGCGCAAATCACCTGGAACTCGCCGGGACACCTCTTGAACTTCAAGGTCGGGAAGTTCGCGCCGGATCTCGCCGACGGGTTCCAGGAGATGTGGCTGATGACCGACAACGGCGTTGACGCCCTGTTCGGCTACGACCCGATCGGGCTCCGGGGGGGCACCGGCCTGTCCGACGGCCCGCTGGGAATCAGCCTCCCGGCGGGAGTCAAGGCGATCGAGATGTACGGCGTGGCCGCGCACCGGCTCTTCTACACGGTCGGGATGGCCAACGGGATCGGGCCCGGGCCGAACGGCACCCACGACGGGAACAGCTCCAAGGACTACTACGCTCGGCTCGATTACAAGTTCGGCGGCATGGGCCTCGACGGTGACACGACCGGCCGCCAGCTGCCGCCGGAGAACTGGCGCGAGGATTCCGTGCGGGTCGGCGTCCTCGGGTACCTCGGCAACGGCAAGGGCATCGATTTCCCGGTGACCGACGACGAAGGCCTGGGATTGAACGAGCAGGACCTCCGTTACGAGCGCGAGGGCGTGTTCGTCTCGTGGTACTGGCGGGATCTGAACCTCTTCGGCGTGGCGCTCCACGGGAGCGATCGGCTCGAGCTGTTCGATCCCGAGAGCGGCGCATCGATCGACACGTCGACCCGGGGATGGAACGCGTGGTTCGCCCAGGCCGACTACGTGATCAAGCCTCCCTTCCAGGCCTCCCTGCGGTACGAGAGCCTCACTCCCGCCGACTCGTCCGTGAAGACGCAGCGCTCCCTGAACGCCAACTTCAGCTTCCTCGCGCGCGCGAACGTGAAGGCGATGCTCGAGTACCACCGGGACCTGAACGACTCGCTGAACTACACCCTGGCCACCGTCCTCCGGTTCGCCTACTGACGACCGGCATTCCCGGGAAGGAGTCCCGCATGAAGACGTTCCTGACGGCTCTAGTGATCCTGACCGCGACGGCGGCGGTCGCCGGCGACCTTCACGGCAAGGTCGAGTGCAAGGGAGTGCGCAATTGCGCCGACGCGGTGGTCTACGTCGCCGGGGCCCCGGGGAAGACGTTCGATCCCCCGGCCGAGCACGCCAAGATCAACCAGATCAACCTCACCTTCGTCCCGCGCGTGCTTCCGGTGCTCGTCGGCACCACCGTGGACTTCCTGAACTCCGACGCGGTCCTGCACAACGTCTTCTCCCCGGACATCTGTTGCCAGAAGTTCAACCTGGGAACGTGGCCGAAGGGAGAGTTCAAGTCCTACACCTTCAAGAACGAGTGCGTCGCGACCCTCCTGTGCAAGGTGCACCCCGAGATGGAGGCCTTCGTCGTCGCGGTGCCCACCCCGTATTTCGCCGTGGCGAAGCCCGATGGCTCGTACTCGATCGCGGGAGTTCCGGACGGCTCGTACACGGTCAAGGTGTGGCATCCGAAGCTCAAGGGGGTGGAGAAACCGCTCGCCGTGAAGGGGGCCACGTCGGCGGATTTCGCCCTCGGAAAGTAGCCTACGGTGACCGACGCGAACCTCGGCTGGCTCGAGCGGAACTTCCCCTGCAAGTGGGCGTGCCCGGTCCACACGGAGGCCGGCAAGTACGTCACCCTGATCGCGCAGGGGAGGTACCGTGAAGCCTACGCCGTCGCGCGGCGGCCGAATCCCCTCGCCTCCATCTGCGGCAGGATCTGTGCGGCCCCCTGCGAGAAGGTCTGCCGGCGGGGGGAGCTCGACGCCCCGATCTCGATCCGCGCCATGAAGCGCTTCGTCACGGAGAGATTCGGCGTCGAGGCCATGATGGACTTCTCCGTCCTCAGCGAGATCTACGGCAGGCGCTCGGACCGTCACACGGAGCGGGTGGCCGTCGTGGGGTCGGGGCCTTCCGGTCTCGCGTGCGCGCACGATCTGGCGCTGATGGGGTATCCCGTCACGATCTTCGAGGCCGCACCCGTCGCCGGCGGCATGCTGCGGCTGGGAGTGCCGGAGTACCGGCTCCCGCGGGCGCTCATCCAGCTCGAGGTTCACGCCATCCTCTCGCTCGGCGTCGAGCTGCGGACCGGCGTGCGGCTGGGCCGGGACCTCGGTCTCTCGGATCTCCGCGACCTGGGGTTCTCGGCGATCTTCCTCGGGGTCGGCGCCATGAGGAGCCGGGATCTCACGGTCCCCGGGGCGGATCTCGACGGCATCCTCCGCGGCGTCGACTACCTGCTCAACGTCAATCTCGGCTACAAGGTCGAGATGGGCCGCCGCATCGTCGTCATCGGGGGCGGGAACGTGGCGGTGGACGTCGCCCGGACCGCGGCCCGCGGCGGGGAGCAGGAGAACCTCCAGCGCAACCTCTCCATCGTGCAGGCCCTGGACGTGGCCCGCAGCGCCGTGCGGTTCGGCGCGCGCGACGTCGTCGTGTGCTGTCTCGAATCCGAGAGCGAGATGCCCGCGGTGCCGGAGGAGGTGGAGGAGGCGGTCCGGGAAGGGATCCGCTTCCGGTATCGCGTCGGACCGAAGCGATTCATCGGCAGCGACGGCACGGTGACCGGTGTCGAGTTCCTCGACGTCTCCCGCGTGTTCGACGAGGCCGGGAGGTTCGCTCCCACCTTCGTCGAAGGCTCGGAGAGCGTGATCGCCACCGACAGCGTGATCACCGCCATCGGCCAGACGTCGGACCTGTCGTTCCTCAGGCCGGACGACGGTGTCGAGACCCGCGGGGGGCGCATCCTGGTGGATCCCGGGACGCTTGCCACCACCGCTCGCGGCGTGTACGCCGGCGGAGACGCGGCGTTCGGGCCGCGCATCGCCATCGACGCGGTCGCGGACGGCAAGCTCGCGGCGCGGTCCATCGACGAGCTCCTGCGGGGTCATCCTCGGCGGGAGCCGGAGATCGCGGTGGAGATCGTGGTCCACCCGCGGTACGAGCGCGGGCTCGACTACGAGGGGGTGCCGCGGCAAGCGCCTCCCACGAGAGCGATCGAGAGGCGAGTGGGGATCACCGAGGTCGAAGAGTGCCTGAGCCCGGGCGCGGCGAGCCTCGAGGGCACGCGCTGCCTCCACTGCTGGACGAACACGATCTTCGAGCAGGACCCGGCGAGCGGCACCGAGTGCATCCTCTGCGGCGGCTGCCAGGACGTCTGCCCGGAGGACTGCATCGAGATCGTCCCATCCGCCCACGTCGTCTCGGTCCCACGGGGAGCCGAGGAGGTGGAGCCGGGCCTCGGCGGCCCGCTGCTCGGCGCCGTCATGATCAAGGACGAGGAGACCTGCATCCGCTGTGGCCTCTGCGCGAGGAGATGCCCGACGGGGACCATCACGATGCAGTCCTACCGTACGAAGGAGCGCTCCGTTGCGTGAAGACAAGAACGACGCGGGCCCGCGGAGCCGCCCGCCGACGGCGACTCGCCGCGACTTCCTCTACCAGATCGGCGTCGGCGCCGTCGTGGTCTCCACGGTGGGGGCCGGGGCCGTCACCTTCGATTTCCTGAGACCCAAGGTCCTCTTCGAGCCGCCGACGTCGTTCGAAGCCGGGAGCGTCCTCGATTACGCCGAGGGAACCGTCCGGTTCTTCAAGGAGAAGAAGGCCCTGGTGATCGGCGGATCCGGCGGCGTTTACGCGCTCTCCGCGGTGTGCACCCACCTCGGCTGCATCGCCCGCTTCCATTCCGACGAGGGGGTCATCGCGTGCCCCTGCCACGGAAGCCGGTTCGGCCTCGACGGCGAGGTCCTCCACGGTCCGGCCCCCCGGCCTCTTCCCTGGCTGGAAGTCCAGGCCGATGCCGCGGGCAATCTCGTGGTCGACACGAGCGTCGTGGTCCCCCGCGGAAGGATGCTCAAGGTATGACGGACCTCGGTGCGGTCGGCCGCCGGCTGCGGGAGACCGCGGTCTACCGGTCCATCGTCCGCCACGGCGTCGCGGACACCAACCGCAACCGCTCTCTCTTGGTGTTCGAGAACCTCTTTCTGCATGTCCATCCCGTCAAGGTCCGCGAGAGGACGCTGCGCTTCACCCACACGTTCTGGCTGGGCGGGGTCACGACGATTTCCGCGCTGGTGCTGATCGTCACCGGGATCCTGTTGATGTTCTACTACCACCCGTCGGTTCCGCAGGCCTTCAGGGACATGAAAGAGCTCCAGTACGTCGTGGACGACGGGCTCTTCCTGCGGAACCTCCACCGGTGGTCCGCGCACCTGATGGTGCTCGCCGCGTTCCTCCACATGCTTCGTGTGTTCTTCCATCGCGCCTACCGCCCCCCGAGACAGTTCAACTGGGTCGTGGGAGTCGCCCTCCTCCTCGCGACCCTCGGCTTGTCGTACACCGGGTACCTTCTACCGTGGGACCAGCTCGCGTACTGGGGGGTGTCGGTGGGCACCAACATGGTCCGCGAGGTGCCGATGCTCGGCGAGACGTTCCGCTTCTATCTGCTGGGCGGGAACGTCGTCTCCGAGAACGCGCTGCTCCGTTTCTACGTGCTCCACTGCGTGGTTCTCCCCGTCGTCCTCGTCCTCCTCCTCGCCGTCCACATCTGGCGGGTGAGGAAGGACGGCGGCGTCCAGGGCCCTTCCGACGACCGCCAGGAGCCCTTCGAGGAGGTGACATGAGCCCGCCCTCGCGGATCGCGATCGTCGAATCGGCGGATCCTCTCGGCGTCCCCCGCCGGATCGCGCTGGTCCGCCCCGACTCGCGCCCCGAGGTCCGCCGGACGGACGAGCGGTACGTCATGTCGTTCCCGCACCTGATCGTGCGGGAGGTGATCCTCTTCCAGCTCGTGGTCTCCTTTCTCGCCATCGCGGCGCTCCTGTTCAACGCGCCCCTCGAGAGCATGGCGGACCCGGTGGAGACCCCCAATCCCGCGAAGGCGCCCTGGTACTTCCTGGGGCTCCAGGAGCTCCTCCACTACTTCCCCCCGGTCGTCGCCGGGTTCCTCCTCCCGGCGCTCGCGGTGCTCGCCCTCGCGGTCATCCCGTACGCGAGGATCAACCTCGTCGCCGGTCCACTCTGGGCTTCCGGAGGACGGAGAACGGCGTGGGGGATCGCGGCCACCGTGACCGCGCTCTCCCTATTGTTCGGAGCCTTCGGTTGTTGGCCCGTCGTGGTGCCGACGCTCCTCGTCGGCCTCCTCATGTTCCTCGCCCGGGGCGTGGCGTCCGGCTCGAAGGGAGGGGGCGCGCTTCATCGGATCTCCCTGCCCGAGTGGATCATGATCTGGTTCGTGACGATCGCCTCGACGCTGACGATCATCGGGACGTTCTTTCGCGGGCCCGGCTGGTCTTTCGTTTGGCCCTGGGCCGGGACCCCGGGAATGTGAGTCTTTTGGAGGAGGTCGCGTGCCGCTGAAACGCCTGTTCGCCGCGAGCAGCGTCCTGTTTCTGGTCGTTCTGGCGATCTCTCCGGTCAAGAACGCGCTGCGCCCTTACCGCTCGTTCCAGCAACGCTACCGACAGATGGGCATCGAGCGCGCGAAGACGGTGAAGGCGGCGCGGGAATATCGGGAGCGGCCGGTACGGATCGAGCAGCTCTGGCTTCGCGACCTCGGCGACCGGGTCGACCGCTGCACGACATGCCACGTGGGAACCACCGACCCCCTCATGACCGACGTCCCTGAGCCGTTCCGCCGCCACCCCGCCACCTACCACACCCCTCGGGACCTCAAGCGGCTGGGTTGCACGTCCTGTCACGGCGGCCAGGGGCCGGCCACGGTCGCGGACGACGCCCACGGCACCGCTCCCGACTCCGGCCCGCCGATGACCCCCACCCCGTATCTCGAGTCGGGCTGCGGATGGTGTCACACGACCGCGTCTCCCCCGGAGGCGCCGGTGCTAGAGAGGGGCCGCGCCGTCATGGCCCGGGCCGGGTGCTTCGCCTGCCATCGCGTCCAGGGGCGCGAGGGATTCCGCTCCGACGCTCCTTCGTTGACCACGCTCCCGCTGAAGACCGGCGGCGAGTGGCTGCGGCAGTGGCTCAAGGGCCCGAGGGACGTCGATCCCAACACGCCGATGCCCGATTTCCACCTGGCCGACGAGGAGATCAACGATCTCTCGCACTACCTCTTCGGCCAGGCGGTCCCCCGCGATCTCACCGACCGGGTCGTGACCGCCTCAAGGGAGCCCGCGGGGGAGGCCGCGAACGGGAAGAAGATCTTCTCGGAGTCCCGTTGCATCTCGTGCCACACGGTGGAAGGCAAGGGCAACGGCTCCGCCCCCGAGCTCTCCAAGGTCGCATCGTGGGCCGCGCGCGGCTGGCTCCTCGCGTTCGTCCGCGACCCCCGCGCGTTCTATCCGCGCACGAGAATGCCTCAGTATCACTTCAGCGAGGTCGAGTCGCGGGATCTCGTCGCTTACATGGAAGAAGAGCTCAAGGACTTCAACGCACCGCCCAACCTGCTCGAGCCGCTCCCCGTGAACCGGACCCGCGCCGAGGCGGGGGAGAAGCTCTTCAGGAGGTACGGCTGCTTCGCGTGTCACGCCGGCGGAGGCGCGGCCGAGTCGGAGGAGGTCGGACCCGAGCTGACGGCCATCGGAGACAAGAGGGCCTCCTCTCTCGATTTCGGCCTCCGCCACGACGTGTCGCGGGATCTCCCCGACTGGCTCGCCGCCAAGATCGAGTCTCCGCGATCGTTCGCGCCGAACCTCAAGATGCCGTCGTTCGATTTCAACGCCGACGACACGCGCGCCGTCGTCACCGCCCTGCTTTCGTTCCGGGCGGAGCCGGTCGCCGAGGGCTACCGGCCCGCGGCGCACGCTCCAATCGCCATGGTCCCGGGAGGCGAGGTCGGACGTCTGATCGATCGATATCGGTGCCTCTCGTGCCATCAGATCGGCGCGCTCGGCGGCGACCTCTCCACCGCCCCCCTCACGCGCGAGGGGAGCAAGGTGAAAAAGGAGTGGCTCCTCGACTACCTCATGCTCCCGTACTCGATCCGTCCGATCCTCGAGGAGCGCATGCCGAACCTGCGCATCCCGCGAGAAGACGCGTTGGCGCTCGCCAACGCCGTCGACGCCTTCTACGTC
Organism: Terriglobia bacterium; assembly: GCA_020073205.1. Lineage (NCBI taxonomy): Bacteria > Pseudomonadati > Acidobacteriota > Terriglobia > Terriglobia bacterium. The sequence continues at coordinate 7,158 of JAIQFR010000003.1, read as the reverse complement.
GACCCCGGGATCCCCGACGACCCCTTTCGCGATCGGCCGGTCTCGGACGCGGACCCGGCCGAGGGGGAACGCCTCTACGTGACCCTGGGCTGCAGGGCCTGCCACATCACCGGCTCGTCGGGGGGATACTACGGCCCGCCGCTGACCGACACGGCGAAGCGGCTGAAGCCTGGATGGCTCTACGTCTGGCTGAAGGGCCCGCAGCGCTGGCGCGCCGACGTCCGCTGCCCGGACTACGGCCTCAGCGACACGGATGCGCTTCGCCTCACCTCCTATCTCGGGACCCTCGTCGCCCCGCCCGCTCCCGCCTCTCCCGTCGCGAAGGGAGGCGCGCGTTGAGCCCCGCGAAGAGGTTCGCGTCGCTACTGCTGGCGACCGCCGCGGGCTTTGCGTGCGGGAAGAGCGCGTCGCATCCGGCGGCGACCTCCCCCGCGAAGACGAAGGAAGCCACGTCGGAGGGGGTCGGAACGGCGGCGGGCGCCGCACCGGTCGCCGGCACGGCTCCGACGCAGCCGCCGTCGCCAAGCCTCTCCTACGAGCTGAGGCTCGGGAAGGACGTTTACCAGCGCTACTGCATGACGTGCCACGGCGAGACCGGAGCGGGCGACGGGTTCAACGCCTTCAACCTCAACCCACGGCCGACGAGTCTCGCGGACGCCGCCTTCCAGCGCAAGAAGACCGGGGCCGACCTTGAAGACGCGATTCGACGCGGAGGCGCCGGCGTGGGACTGTCGTCCCTGATGCCGCCGTGGGGTCGTACGCTCTCCGACCGGCAGATCGACGCCGTCGTCGAGTACCTCAGGAACCTCCCGAAGCCCCCTTCCTGACCCACCGTACGCGCCCGCCCCTTCGCCTAGTCGATCCCGACCAGCCGCAGGAGCGACCGGAGGGGGTCGTAGTAGCGATCGACGACCCGCTCCTTCAGCGGGATGATCGCGTTGTCGGTGATCGTGATCCCCTCGGGACAGACCTTCGTGCAGCACTTCGTGATGTTACAGAGGCCGATCCCGTGATTCGCTCGCAGGTCCGGAACGCGGTCCTCGACGTCGAGGGGGTGCATCTCGAGCGACGCGGCGTGGACGAGAACCCTCGGTCCCACGAACGTCTCGTGGCGCCCGTGCTCGCGCAGGACGTGGCAGACGTCCTGGCAGAGGAAGCACTCGATGCACTTCCGGAACTCCTGCACGCGGTCGACGTCGGGCTGCGCCATCCTCCACGTCCCGTCCTCGGCGTCGGGGGGGCGCGGCTTGAACGGGCGGACGGCGCGCTTCGCGCGGTAGCTCGAGGTCACGTCCGTGACGAGGTCGCGGATCAGCGGGAAGGCGCGCATCGGCTCGACCAGGACCGGCTCGTCCGCGGGCAGGTCCGAGAGGCGCGTCATGCACATGAGGCGGGGCCTGCCGTTGACCTCCGCCGAGCACGAGCCGCACTTGCCCGCCTTGCAGTTCCAGCGGACCGCGAGGTCGGCCGCCGACTCCGCCTGGATGCGGTGCACGGCGTCGAGGACGACCATCCCCTCCTGCACCGCGGTGGCGTAGTCCACGAGCCCGCCGTCGCGGGGGCCGCCGCGCCAGATCCTGAAAGTCCTCTCCGCGCTCACTTCATCTCCTCGATGATCGCCCGCTGCTCCGGGGTCGGCGCCGGGAGCGGCTCCCGAGCCACGCTCATGCCGCCGGCGGGGTCCCTGCGCACGACGATGCTGACCTTTCCGAGTCCGGGGTCCTTCTCGGGGAAGTCCTCGCGGAACTGGGCGCCGCGGCTCTCGCGGCGCTCGAGGGCGGAACGGGCGATGGCCTCGGAGACGGTGAGGAGGTGCCGGAGGTCGAGGGCCGTGTGCCAGCCCGGATTGTACTCGCGATTCCCGGACACCCGGACCGCTAGGGCGCGCGCGCCGAGCGCAGCCACGACCTGGAGCGCGCGGCGCATCTCCTCGCCGTTGCGGACGATCCCGACGAGATCCTGCATCGTCTCCTGTAGCTCGTGCTGGATCGCGTACGGCCCCTCGCCGCTCGAGGGCGAGCCGCCGAACGGCCGGAGCGCCTCCCGCTCCGCGTCGGCCACGTCGGCCGGGTCGGCGCCGGCGGGGGCCGTCCCGCGGGCGTATCGCGCGGCGTGCTCTCCCGCCCTCTTGCCGAACACGAGGAGGTCCGAGAGGGAGTTCCCCCCGAGGCGGTTGGCGCCGTGAAGCCCCGCCGCGCACTCCCCGGCGGCGAAGAGGCCCGGCACGGAGGACATCTCCGTGTCGGGATCGACCCTGACGCCGCCCATGATGTAGTGGGTGGTCGGACCGACCTCCATCGGCTCCTTCGTGATGTCGATCCCGGCGAGCTCCTTGAACTGATGGTACATGCTCGGAAGCTTCCGCCGGATGTGCGCCTCGCCGTCCCGGACGCGCGCCGTGATCCAGGCGATGTCGAGCATCACCCCGCCGTGCGGCCCTCCGCGCCCCTCGCGGATCTCCCGGACGATGCAGCGCGCGACGTGATCCCGCGTGAGGAGCTCGGGGGGGCGTTTCGCGTTCTTGTCCCCCTGGCAGTAGCGCCAGCCCTCCTCGTCGTCGGTGGCGGTCTGCGTCGCGTACGCCTCGGGGATCCGGTCGAACATGAACCTCCGCCCCTCCCGGTTGCGGAGGACGCCGCCCTCGCCGCGAACCCCCTCGGTGACGAGGATCCCGCGCACCGAGAGGGGCCAGACCATCCCGGTCGGGTGGAACTGGACGAACTCCATGTCCACGAGGTCGGCGCCGGCCTCGAGCGCCAGCGCTTGGCCGTCCCCGGTGTACTCCCAGCTGTTGCTCGTGATCGCGTACGCGCGCCCGATCCCGCCGGTCGCCAGCACGACCGCTTTCGCCTCGAAGACCGCGAACCGCCCGCGCTCACGATCGTAGGCGAACAGCCCGGCCACGCGGTTCCCGCGCTTCAGGATCCGCGTGACTGTGTGCTCCATGTAGAACTCGATCCCGGCATGGACGCCGTGGTCCTGGAGGGTCCTGATCATCTCGAGCCCCGTCCGGTCGCCGACGTGGGCGAGGCGCGGGTATCGGTGACCGCCGAAGTTCCGCTGGAGGATCCTCCCGTCGGGGGTGCGGTCGAAGAGCGCACCCCACCCCTCGAGCTCGCGGACCCTGGCTGGGGCTTCCTTCGCGTGGATCTCGGCCATCCGTGGATGGTTGAGGTACGCTCCGCCCCGAAGGGTGTCGGCGAAGTGGACCCGCCAGGAGTCGCGGTCGTCGACGTTCGCCAGCGCCGCGGCGATGCCCCCCTCCGCCATCACCGTGTGGGCCTTCCCCAGGAGCGACTTGGACAGGACCCCGACCGAGACTCCCGCCGCCGACGCTTCGATCGCGGCCCGAAGGCCGGCGCCGCCGGCCCCGACGACCAGCACGTCGTGCGCGACGCGCCGGATCTCTCCGCTCACAGGATCCTCACATCGTGCCAGATCCCCATCGAGCACAGCCGAACGTAGAGGTCCGAGAACCCCACGGAGAAGAGGCTGCACCAGGCGTAGACCATGTGCCGCCGGTTCAGACAGGTGACGCAGCCGTACGCGGCGCCGCGGAGCGACGACGACTTCGTCAGCTCGTCCTTTCGCCCGCCGATCAGATGCCGGAGGGAGTGGCAGCCCAGGGTGTACATGGCGAGGAGCGCGACGTTCGCCGCGAGGACGAGCGTGCCGATGCCGATTCCGAACCGCACCCGGCCCGTGGCGGGGTCGGCGAACGACATCGCCCTCAGGACGTCCCAGGCGAGGATCAGGAGGATCGGCTCGGCGAGCCTCAGGAAGAACCGGTGGACGTTCTGCGCGACGAGCGGAAACGACGCCTCGCCGCGGTAGAGCTTCCGCGGCTCCCCGACGGCGCAAGCCGGCGGGTCCGACCAGAACGCCTTGTAGTACGCGCCGCGGTAGTAGTAGCAGGTCAGGCGGAACCCGCCGGGCGCCCACAGGATCAGGAGCGCGGGCGAGAATGGGAGCCAGACGGGCCACCACCCCGGTTTCGGGCCGAACCACGCGTGGGGCGAGTCCCCGAAGATCTCGGGAGAGTAGAACGGGGAGAGGTACGGGCCGAAGGTGTAGTGATTTCCCTGGAACGCGGCCCAGGTCGCGTAGACGATGAAGGTGGAGAGGCCGAGGGCGACCGCAAGCGGCTGGACCCACCACCGGTCCCGCCGGGAGGTCTCGCCGAACTTCCTGCGAAGGGGGGCTTCCGCTCGCTCCATGCTGCGTGACTCCCCGGCTCCGACCGCCCCCCGGCCGGTTCCGATCGAAAGAGCATATCGCATTTCCGCCGAGAGGCGTTCCGTCTTCCGCGACCGCCTGCCGCGGTTTGACATGCAAGCAATCACTTGCATATAATGCCACGGGTATTCGTGGGGCGCGGCTCGCGAAGAGCGACCGGCGCCACCTCGAGACATCGCGTGGCCTCGGGAGGGAGGCGGAGGGAGACTCGCATGGACAAGCCCGAATTCGTCTACGTGACGTACGTATCGACGACCCCTGAGAAGCTCTGGAACGCGATCATCGACCCCAAGATGACCGCGAAGTACTGGCAGCACGACAACCTGTCCGATTGGAAGCCCGGCTCCAAGTGGGAGCACCGGACCTCCGACGGCGATCGGGCTCTGCGCCTGGTGGGCAAGGTCGTCGAGGTCACTCCGCCCCGGCGCCTCGTCCTCACCTGGGCGGACCCGGCGGACGAGGCGCGCGCGGAGAAGCACTCGAGGGTCACGTTCGAGATCGAGCCGGTCGGCGATCTGGTGCGCCTGACCGTGACCCACGACCGCCTCGAGCCAGGCTCCGAGATGCTCGAGGGGATCACGAAGGGCTGGCCCAAGGTCCTGTCCAGCCTGAAGACCCTCCTGGAGGTGGGGAGGCCCCTGCCCAAGCTCTGGTGAGAGGCCGACGCCCCGATCGGGCGGAACCTGGCGCCTCAGCCGTTCCCCGCAGACATCTCTTGTAATGCGGGACCGTTGGGCGTATGCAATGTGGCAGCCGTGACCGTCACGGTTGGAGAAGATCAGTATGCGCCAGCCCAAGATCCTGTTCCCTGGAGCGATTGTCGCCGGACTGCTGTTGGCCCTCGGGATTCCCGTCTTCGCCGGCGGCCCCGCCACCGCGAAGGAGCGAAAAGCCACCGCGAAGGCCCACGCCCGGAAGGAGGGGGCCGACAACGGGGCACCGGCGTTGCCGTCCGGCACCCCCCCGGCGTCGGAGTCGGCCGGAGCCGCCTCCTACGACATGAAGGACAAGATCAGGGCGTACAAGAACGCGCTCGGGGACACGGTCTACGCGGTCTCGGCATCGCACTTCGACGTCTCGCCGCCGCTCGCCGAGATGGCCGCCCAGGCGTCGGTCGAGCCCCAGATCGAGGCCGAGCCGCGGCTCAACCCGCAGCTCCCGAGCTGGCGCCAGATCCGCTCGGGCGTCCCCGATCCGGTGGTCCAGGCCGCGGTCCAGCCGGAGAGCGAGTTTCAGACGGGCGTCTCCCCTTTCGCCGCGCCGACCACGGGCTTCAACTTCCTCGGCGTGGGCACCAGCGGCGCCACGCCGTCCGACAGCAACGGCTCGGTGGGGAACAACCAGTTCGTGGAGACCGTCAACATCCGGTATCAGGTGTGGTCGCTCAACCGGTCCACCAGCGTCGCCACCTCGGTGCTCGGACCCACGAGCATCAGCACGCTCTGGTCCGGGTTCGGCGGCGCCTGCCAGACGCAGAACAGCGGCGACCCCATCGTGCTGTACGACAAGACCGCCGGCCGCTGGCTCATCTCGCAGTTCACCTCGACCGCCAGCTCCGGGTTCTACTACCAGTGCGTCGCGCTCTCGACGACGAGCAACGCGACCGGGAGCTACTACCGCTGGGCCTTCGCGGTTCCCGGCGGCGTGTTCGGCGATTATCCGCACTTCGGCTCCTGGTCGGACGCCTACTACATGATGGCCCACGCGTTCACGTCGTCCTCGGGGTCGTACGTCGCCGCGATCTTCGCCGCGATGGATCGGCCCAAGATGATCGCCGGCGACCCGGCGGCCACCTGGCAGGTGATCGAGGACGCGTCCGAGGGAGGGCACATGCCCGCGGACCTCGACGGGTTCGCCCCGCCCCCCACCGGCGCGCCGGGGATCTTCGTCTCGCTCCACACCGAGGGGATGTTCATCTACAGGATGAAGGTGGACTTCGCGACGCCCACCAACACCGTCAAGACGCAGCAGGCGACGGTTCCCGTCGCCGCGGCGACCGGCGCCTGCGGTGGGGGCGGCGCCTGCATCCCGCAACCCTCCACGACCCAGACGGTCTCCTCGCTCGCCGACCGGCTGATGTTCCGCGCGGCCTACCGGAATTTCGTCGATCACGAATCGCTAGTCGTCAGCCACTCGGTAGATCCGTCCGTCAGCGGGCTGGTCTCCGGCGTCCGCTGGTACGACTTCCGCCTCTCCGGGACACCGGATACCACCTGCCCGACCTACCCCTGCCTCCACCAGCAGGGGACGGTCGCGGACGTGGCGAACGGCCGGAGCCGCTGGATGTCGTCCATCGCCATGGATACCGCGGAGAACATCCTGGTGGGGTACAGCGCGACCGGCAAGACCGCCGGCAGCGACAACCACACCATCCGCTACACGGGCCGGGCCAAGAGCGATCCGGCGGGCCTGATGACCGCGCCCGAGACCACCGTCGCGACCGGCACGGCCAACAACACCAACAGCCGCTGGGGCGACTACACCAGCATGAGCGTCGATCCGTTCGACGACTGCACGTTCTGGTACGTCAACCAGTACTTCACCTCCGCGGGCAGCTGGTCCACCCGAGTCGCCTCGGCTGCCTTCCCCGCGGGGAGCGCCGACGGCCAGTGCCCGACGACGGCCTGCACCGCCCGTCCGTCCGCCGCGCCGACGATCGGGACCGCGACGGTCCCCGGCGACAACCAGATCACCGTGACGTGGAGCGGCATCGCTCCGGCGCCGGGCGCCTACGCGATCGAGCGCGCGGACGGCGCGTGCGGCAGCGAAGGGCTCTACCGGCCCCTGGCCGCCGCGGCCGGGACCGCGTCGAGCTTCACCGACACGACGGTGCTGGGCGGGCTCACCTACTCGTACCGCGTCATCGCCGCGTCCGACGCCGCCGGCAAGTGCCAGTCGCTGGTCGCCAGCGGGTGCGCGCAG